>PTJW01000073.1 GCA_002937495.1 Pseudomonadota bacterium
AATCCTCCGCTCACTAAATAATGTGTGCTTAAAAATGTTAAAAGGGATACTCCTTAAAAGCCGGAGCTTTTTATAATTGTATTTCAAAGTATAGTAACTTATGTTTGTTAATTCAAGTAAAAAAAATCTAGATACCAAAATATCTAGATTTTACTACTGCTTAAGTTATAATTTATTTAATATAAACTAACTAAATAAGTATGTTATTTTGTAGGTACTGGCTTTTCACCTGAATAGTCGTAGAAACCTTTACCTGATTTTCTACCTAACCAACCAGCTTCAACATATTTACGAAGTAATGGAGAAGGGCGGTATTTATCATCACCTAGCTCAGAGTGTAGAACATTCATAATAGCTAAGCATGTGTCTAAACCAATAAAATCAGCCAGTGTTAAAGGACCCATTGGGTGAGCTGCACCAAGTGTTAGAGATGTATCAATTGACTTAACATCTGCAATGCCACTATCAAGTACAAAAATAGCTTCATTTAACATAGGAATTAAAATTCTATTTAAAGTAAAACCTGGCATATCTTCAGAAATAGCAGTTACTTTACCCATTTTTTGTGATAATTCGTTAATTGCTACAAATGTTTCTTCAGATGTTGCTAAGCCTTTAATTAGCTCAACTAGTTTCATCATAGGAACTGGGTTCATAAAGTGCATACCAATGAACTTCTCAGGTCTGTTAGTGTATGATGCTAGTCTTGTTACTGAAATTGATGATGTGTTTGTTGCAATAATTGCATCTGCTGAAATAGCTTCTTCAATTGAAGCAAAGATTTTTTCTTTAATTGATTCATTTTCAGTAGCTGCTTCAATAACTAGTTGACAGTCCGCAAAGTCTGCATAGTTAACTGAAGTTGCAATGTTTGATAAAGTAGCGTTTCTATCATCTTCTGAAAGTCTACCTTTTGAAACTTGCCTATCTAAGTTTTTTGTGATTGTTGCTACTGCAGAGTCTAAAACTTCTTGTTTTACATCTAGTAATACTACTTGTAGTCCTGTTTGTGCCGCTACGTGAGCGATACCGTTACCCATTTGACCTGCGCCAACAATACCAACTTTTTTAATATCCATAATCATTATTACCTTTTACTTATTATTGTTAAAATTGATTAACACAAATAATGATAAACCATAATTCCCATAAAAAAAAGAATATTTTTCAAAATTTGTTTTTTAGAACGATTAGTGTTGCAAAAAGGTTTAAAAAGATATATAAATGTAAATTCTTAATTGACTTCGGTTATTTTACTTTTAAATTCTCAAATGCTTAATAATATCTATATTTTACTACTAGCAGCAATAGTTGCTTTTTCTGTATACTATTTAATAAAAACAGCTAAATTAATTTTAAATATTAGTGGCAGCAATATCCTCAATATATTCACATTTCATTTTGAAATGCTTTTTATATTTGTATTTATTATTTCAAATTTTGTTATTTTAATTTTATCTTTTGGTTTTATGCTTTATAGAGCAATTAAAGATAAAGATCAAGAATTACAGTAATAAGGAATGTGCATATGTTTAAAGATCCATTTAGACTAGCTATACTTTTAATGTCTGTAGTTTTCGTTAGTTACTTTTATAAGGCTGCAAACGAATTAATTGGTAAATTTGTAGTTTTACAAAGCTACAGTATATTAATATATGTATTAGTATTTATTGTTTTAGTTTGGTTCTTAAACAAAACAGTAAAGCCAATGCTATATTTAGAGCAAGATATCGACTATTTAACACCAGTAAGCAAAAAATGCTGCTGTAGAGATAAAAAGGCCTCATAAGAGGTCTTTTTTGTATTGAAAAAACCATAAAAGATAATGGTTGAAATAATAATTAAAGATGGTTAATATAGTTACTACAACTATTATATTTTAACGAAGCATGTGTGCATTATTTCTTAATACTTTGAGGAACTATGCATATGAACCAACCAAATCTATTTAACTCGTCTGAGCCGCTAATGTGTATTATTTTTGCTGAAAAGCTAGAACAGTGGTATGACGAACTATTCTCAAAAACTTATGCGAATGCAATGTATTTAAATGCAAAACAAATTCGCAATAAAATTCTTAAAGCGCACAAAAAAGGCAAGCCAATGGAAATCACCGTTGCAAAAACAAGTTTTGCAGAAGGCTCTCAAGCATCTAATGAAACTCTTACTGAGATTTCAAATCAGCTTGAAAAACTAGGTGCAACTTATAAAGTTGAGCAAAAGAAAGTTGATATTCCTGGTGTAAGTGAAACTCTTCTTGAGGCAAAAGGAAACGATGTGCTAGCATCAAGAACTAATATTCTTGTTAGCTGGGCCTAATATTTAATCGACTAAGCAGCTCTTTATATTAATAAAGGGCTGTTTTTATTTTATATAGTATATTTATAATGGGAAAACGAAGTTTGGTTTGGAAAAATTAGTGTGGCTAAACCTTTAGTTACATTATAAAATATTGAAAATATTATTATTAAAAAAGGCTCTGCTTTATGCGGGGCCTTTTTGTTTGAATTAATTTAAAGCCATTTTAAAGCTTTTTTATAAAAAAATAGGGCTAATGGCACCCAAAATAACAAAAAACGCTTAAAATTGGCTAAAAATGCTTATTTTCTTTGCAAGCTCATTTTTTTTATGATATTATTTTAGGGTATTTTAAATAAATCAATATATTTTAATTACTTATTAATAAATAGCACGCTGTAAGATAAAACTATCTTATGGAATAAGATACATTTTTTGATTTATTTACAAAGAAATTCATTTAAAAAGGAATGAGATATGACAACAGAAGCAATGCAACAAGATTATTCAGCAGATTCGATTAAGGTTTTAAAAGGCCTTGATGCTGTTAGAAAAAGACCTGGTATGTATATTGGTGATACTGACGATGGTTCAGGTCTTCACCACATGGTTTATGAGGTTTCAGATAACGCAATTGACGAATCTTTAGCTGGTCACTGTGATAAGGTTGAAGTTATTATTAATACAGACGGTTCAGTTTCAGTAACTGATAACGGCCGTGGTATCCCGGTAGATATGCACCCTGAAGAAGGTGTTTCAGCAGCCGAAGTTATTATGACTCAATTACACGCTGGTGGTAAATTTGATAACAACTCTTATAAAGTATCAGGTGGTCTGCATGGTGTTGGTGTTTCAGTAGTTAACGCTCTTTCTGTTAAATTAGTGCTTGAAATTAAGCGTCAAGGTAAAGTATGGACTCAAGAGTATAAAGATGGTGAGCCAGTTGCTCCACTAGAAGCTATTGCTGATACTGAAGAAACAGGTACAAAGGTTACTTTCTACCCATCTCCAGAAACATTTACTCATGTTGAGTTTGACTATGATATTCTTAAAAAGCGTTACCGTGAGCTAGCATTCTTAAACTCAGGTGTTTACATCGAGCTAAGAGATGAGCGTGGTGAAGAAATCGTTAAGGATGTATTCTTCTACGAAGGTGGTGTTAGAGAATATGTTAAATACATTGATAAAAACAGATCTGCACTAATTCCTGATCCAATTTACTTCAACTCAATGAAAGATGATATTGGCGTTGAAGCATCACTACAGTGGAACGATGGTTATTCAGAAAATGTATATCCATTTACAAACAACATTCCACAAAAAGATGGTGGTACACATATTCAAGGTTTCAGAGCTGCATTAACTCGTGCTATTAATACATATGCAGGTGACTCTGGTTTAATGAAAAAACACAAAGTTACTACACTTTCTGGTGAAGACTGCCGTGAAGGTTTAACATGTGTTCTATCTGTTAAAGTTCCAGATCCTAAGTTCAGCTCTCAAACAAAAGATAAGCTAGTATCTTCAGAAGTTAGAGGTGCTGTTGAAGCTCTAATGAGTGAAGCTATTAAAGAATTCTTTGAAGAAAACCCTAAAGAAGCAACAATGGTTGTTGAAAAAGCGGTTGAATCTACAAGAGCTCGTGAAGCTGCAAGAAAAGCTAGAGAATTAACTCGTCGTAAAACAACAATGGATATTGCAAACCTACCAGGTAAGCTAGCAGACTGTTCAAGCAAAAAAGCTGAAGACTGTGAATTATACATCGTTGAGGGTGACTCAGCTGGTGGTTCTGCTAAGCAGGGCCGTGATAGAGCGTTCCAAGCTATTTTACCATTAAAAGGTAAAATCCTTAACGTTGAAAGAGTTAGATTTGATAGAATTCTACAATCTCAAGAAGTTGGTACAATTGTAACAGCTTTAGGTACAGGTATTGGTAAAGAAGAGTTTAACTTAGAAAAACTAAGATACCACAAGATTGTTATCATGACCGATGCCGATGATGATGGTGAGCACATTACTACATTACTATTAACGTTCTTCTATCGTCAAATGCCGCAAATTATTGAAAATGGTCACCTATACATTGCTCAATCTCCACTTTATCGTGTAGTTAGAGGTAAGAAAGAAATCTTCATGAGAGATGACGCTGCTCTAAACGAGTACCTAGCAAACGATGGTACAGGTAATGAGGCAGTTCTTACACTAGAAAACGGTGAGAAAAGATTTGGTATGGACCTAAGACACAGCTTTGATGAAGCTCTTAAAGCTCAAAAATTAGTAGCTGCGTTAAACAAGAGACTACCAGAAGACATTATTTATGGTCTGCTTGGTACAAAAGCAACTGAAGAAGATCTTAAACTAGAAGCTAATGCAAACAGAATTGCTGAAAAATGCCTATTTGTATTAAACGAAGGTTTAGAAGAAATTGAAGAGTGGTCAGCATCATTAGTAAATGAAGGCTCATGGACTATCAAGATTGAAAGAAATGTTGGTGGAGTACATGAAGAACACTTAGTTGATTCATCTATTTTAGGTCGTCAAACTTATAAAGATTTACTTGAATTTGCAGATATATTAGCTGATATCGTTGGTAACTCTAAGTTTGTATCTAAGCATGTAGAAAAAGAACTAAGAACTCCAAAAGCATTTAT
>PTJW01000074.1 GCA_002937495.1 Pseudomonadota bacterium
ATATGTTGAATAAGGGTGCAATGTTTGGACTTGATGCTAGAATTGCTTTAGCAATTTTTGGAGCATTATCAGTTATTAGTGGGGCTGCCCTGTATAGTGCAATAAAGCAAGCAAGGGTAGTTGCTTTTGTTACAGAGTTAGAAGAAATTGGTAAGGCATTAATTGCTTATAACTTAGATGTAGGGGCTGATATACCAATTGTATCAGGAGATCAAGCAAAAACAGAATTTTTAATTGAAAACTCAGAGTCTGTTGATAACTGGAAAGGTCCTTATATATCTGGTTATAAAAAAGGTGTTACAGTTAATGCAATGAAAGATTCTGAAGGTAGATCGACATATATTTTATATGCTAATACTGGAGGTGCGGGAAGAGTTCCTTGTGATGGAGTTAAAATTTGTTATGTTTGGGTTCATAAAACAGGTGTAAGTACAAGTTTAGTTAAAAATGTTGATGAATATGTTGATGGAAGTCAAGATTTGAATAGTGGTAAAATACAAGGCGCTGACTATAGTGTTAGTATACCAGGAACTCATACTATATCATATATGGCAGGATTAAAGCTTAAGCAGAGATTATAGCATTGATTTATTGCAAAAAAAACACACCGTATAACTTAAATGTTAAGGGTGTGTTTTTTACTATCGCTATATTAAAAAACTTCTGATAGAATATAACATAAGGATTAGTGTGTGCAGAAAATGCACAAAAATTTAATAAAAAAAGGTTCTGTTATTTTGAAATTTATTGATGTAATGATAGCAAATGGTGATATTAGCATCTCAGATGTAAGAGCTCTACCTGTTAGTGTTCAGAAAGATTCTGAGTTATTAATTGAAACTTTAGGTCAGGCTGGTAAGCTTAGTGTAACACTACAGTCTAAGTATAAAGCTATCGCATATAACTATGATACAAGAACAGATGACGAGATGGGTATGTATACTCCGCTTGAAATTAAAGGTATTTCAAGAGAGTTCATGCAACATTATACTACTTGTCCAATTGAGGTTGGTGATAGAAGTATTGTTTGGGCATGTGCAGATTTACCTAACAAAAAGCTTATGTCTGAAATTGTATTAAGAAACAGAACAACATCACACCAATTTGTTTGGGGGTCAGCAAAATCAATTGAAACAGCTTTAGAAAGAATGCTGTCAAACTCAACAAGCTCATTGAAATCACTTGTTGAGCAAGCTTATGTTCAAGTATCGCATGGTAATGATGACCTTATTATTACACTAACAGACGAAATTTTAAGAGTAGCTTATAAGCGTGGTGCTTCAGATATTCACATTGAGATTTTAAACCGTAAACCTGTTGCCTTAGCTCGTTTTGATGGCGAGTTAGAAGAAATTGTTTCACTTCCATTAGAAGTTTATGAGCGTGTGTTAGGTCGTTTGCGTCACATGTCTGGTGTACGAGCAGAGAACTACAAAAAACCATTGTATGGTCGTATGACATTTGAAGTTTCAAACCGTGAAAGAATCGATATTCGTTATACAACACAGCCAATTTCATTAGAAGGTACAGCTAAAATTGCTCTTCGTTTCTTAAGAAGTTTCGAAGGTCAATTAGATGGCTTAGGTTATGATGATAGGTCAGTTGGTAAAATTGATGCATTAATGAAATTTGAAGAAGGTGTTATTATCTTCGCAGGTCCTACAGGTTCTGGTAAATCAACAGCGGCTCGTTTAATGATTCGTCGTGGTCACAGACCAGGTCAGAACATTATTTCATACGAAAAGCAAATTGAGGAGCGTATGAACAACGTTATTCAAACTGAAGAAGATGTAACAGCTGGTTTAACACTTGAAAGCTTTATGTATGCAGCTCTTGGTCTTGACCCTGATGTTGTATTCTTAGGTGAGGTTAGATCTGATGTTGATACTCAAAAATGTATTGATGCTGGTAACTTGGGTCACTTAGTTATTACAACAATGCATGCTAACGACTCATTTATGACATTAGATAGACTATTACAGCGTGGTGTTCCAGCAGAACAAATTTTTGCCAACGTTAGAGGTATTATTGCTCAAAGACTTGTTAGAAGACTTTGCCCACAATGTAAAGTTAAACATAATCTAACAGCAAAAGAAGCTCAAGACTTAAATTCAGTAAGAAATCTTAAGTTTAAAGAAGGTGATACAATATTTAAAGCAAATGAAATGGGCTGTACAAACTGTGAGAACAGAGGTTATTCAGGTCGTATCGCGTTTGAAGAAATTCTAGAATTATGGAAAGATGAGCTGCGTCAAAATATTTGGGCTGGTAGTGCTCTTCGTCCTGATTGGATTGATGTTGTGAGAGAAAACACTAATAAAATTGATATGCATGATATGCTTTATAATGGTTTAAGGCATGTTAAAGGTGGTATTACAAGTATAGATGAAGTAAGGAGGTATTTCAGTGCCGATCTCGAGAATTTATAGTTGGTTAAGTCAAGAAAATATTGGACCTAAGGCCAGAGATGTATCTCCTAAAGATAGAGAGCGAGTGTTTTTCCTGTTATCTCAAATGTTTAGAGCAGGCCAACCAAGTGAAGCATCATTAAGAACTGTTGCAAAAAGTTTTAAGTCTGAAAATAAAGAAGATATTTACAATGCTTTAAACTCTATTGCTTACAAGGTATCTCAAGGTAGAGCTTTAAGTAAAGCTTGTGAGTTAGAGCCAGTTTTATTTACAGATGTTCACCGTGCAGCTATTTTAGCAGGTGAGGCATCAAACGAGATGTACTTATCATTTAAAACATTACAAGAGCTAGAGTTACAAAAAATTAAATCAGCTAAATCATCAAAAGCAGAGTTATTAACTCCTGCATTAATGCTTTGTTTCTCATTAGTTTCAATTTTTAACACAGGTTTAAATACTTTACCTCAAATGGTTAAAGTATCAGAGCAAGAAGGTAAGCCTGCAGCTGCTTCAGTAGAATTTGTTATGTCATTTACTGGTTTCTTTGCATCAAATTGGCACTATTTAATTGGTGCAATTGCTACATTGCTTATTGTGTTCTTTTCAATGGTTAAAACACCAAAAGGTAAGTACTGGTGGGATAATGTGTTAATTAACTTGCCTGTTTATGGTAAATTTTTAACATACCAAGTGTATAACTCAATGTTGCTATATTTCCCAAGACTTATCCAAAGTGGTGTTAAACCAAAACAGATGATTCCAATTATGAAGGCTTTATCTACAAACATGGTTTTAATTGAGAGAGTTGAAATTTTTAATCAGGTTTTAACAAATGGTGGTCAAATTTCTGAAGCTTTAGAAAAAGCAGGCTTTCCTGAAATTGCAGTTACTCCGGTTAGTGTTTCTGAGCATTATACAGCAGCAGACTCGCAAGTTAACGATGCCATGGTTGAAGGTATGCAACACTCGCATGCTATTATTGCTAGATATTTAGAAGAGGCTCAGTCATTCTATATCACTACAATTTCAGTGCTATTATGGCTTGGTGGTGGTGCCTTAATGTTATTAGATATGTTATCAATTATTTTCTCACAAAATATATAAAAGGAAAGTATTATGCCAGAACAAGAAATTCAACAAATACAACAAGTAAAGACTGATGTAAACACTGCGCAGTTTACAGGTATGGGCTTTGTTGGTATTAAAAAAGTAGAATACTTTACTAAAGGTGGTGAATCTGTAATGTTTGATGATATTACAGAGCTACTAGAAAACAGAAATTATACAAATAATTTAATGTTAGGTTTTTTCTCTATTAAGCCTTTTGGTGTTGAAAAAGTAGAGAAGGTAGATAGTATTTTAGGTGTTAATGAAGATGCTAACGAAATGTCTGTTAAGCAAGGCTTAAAAAAAGCTGCTTTATTTGACTTTTCAGAGGCTGAATCAGGTGCTGGTAAAATTGAAATTTTAGTGGCTGCAGACTGTATTATGCACTGGGATAATGAAGGTTCATACATTCAGCCAACACAAGAAAACTCAATTTTATTAGATCTTGAAGATATTATTAGAGAATACTCTGCAGGTCATGAGGTAATTATTTATTCTCAAAGAGATTTATCAAACTTTACTGCTAAAGAGTTTACTCAAAAGCCAATTTCAGAAGTTCCTGTAAAAACAAATATGTGGTACAACCAACCGACATTCCAACAAATTTATGGTAATGCTGTTTTAACTATGGGCTTAATTACACTAGCCTTAGCTTATGGAGCTTTAAGCTGGCAAAAGGGTCAATTAGAAGATATTTCTTCTAAGATTTCTACGATAAAAAATCAAAAAATTAATGAAGGTTTTTACAATACTTCAACAAAAGAGCTTAAGGGCTTAAAAGAAAGCTTATTGTATAAAGATGTTGTAGTACTTGTAGTTAAAGATATTAGTAATAGCTTAAGTAAATCAGGTTTTAAATTAGATAGTATTGATTTTAAACAGCAAGATTCTAATAAAATGCTTGTAACTATTACATCAAAAGAAAATGAGCATACTCAGTTTTCAGTACAAGAACCATTAGCTCAAAGAATTATTGATAATAGCCAAACTATTAAAGCTATTAGAAAACAAACAACAAGCAAACCAATGTTTATTTTAGAAGCATTAGTTGATTTAAAAGATGTTAAACAAGAAATGCAAAAAGCATCACAACCAGGAGGAAGATAAGATGATTCAATTTACATTAGGCTGTATTTTAATTTCCTTAACTTTATTCTTTGGGGGTAAAGATATTTTGGCAAATAAAGATAAAGTCGAAAATAGACAAAGGTCTTTAACTCAAGAAGAACAACGAGTTGAAAGAGCTTCAACACTAAAACAGCGTTATGTTTTTGCTGAAAATAACGCAGTAATATTTAATGATAAAATTAAAGAAACTTTAATTAACCAA
>PTJW01000075.1 GCA_002937495.1 Pseudomonadota bacterium
TCTGCCTCTTCTTCATCATCTGCAAATAATGATGCTGGGATAGAAATACAGTTAAGAGCTTTAGATTTCTTATCTGTTTTGAAGATTGTAACACCTTGTGTTGACCTACCAATTACTGAAATATCTGAAACATTAGTTCTAATTACCTGACCATCTGTTGTAACAACCATAATTTGGTCATCTTCACAAACTGGTAATGATGCAATAACTTTACCGTTTCTTTCAGATACTTTAATAGCCATAACACCTTTAGTACCACGAGATTTAGCTGTGAACTCTTCTTGAGATGTTCTCTTACCAAAACCATTTTCTGTAATTGTTAAGATGTAAGGTTGTTCGTTAATAACTCTCATTGATACTAACTCGTCACCTTCACGAAGTGTAATACCTTTAACACCTAAAGCTGTTCTACTTGCAATTGGTCTTAGTGAGTCAACTGCGAATCTGTTAATAGAACCGTCTTTTGTTGTCATGATAATATCACCTGTGTTTTCTTCTGTTACGCAAACATCTAGTAATTCATCACCTTCGTTTAAGGCACAACCCTTAATACCATTTACATGAACATTATTAAATGCTGTTAGTGGTGTTTTACGGATAATACCAAACTTAGTTGCAAATAGAGCTACAAAGTCAGTCCATGATTCTTTATCTTGTGGAACTGGTAGAACTCTCATCACTCTTTCAGTTTTTTCAATATTTAAGAAGTTAATTAAAGCTTTACCACGAGCATTTGAAGAACCTACTGGTAATTCATATACTTTACGCTGGTAAACTTTACCTTCTGTTGTAAAGAATAGTAATGGATCATGAGTATTAGCTACAAATAGAGTTTCTAGCTTTTCTTTATCTTTCATGTTAGCCATTGACTTACCTTTACCACCTCTTCTTTGAGCTCTGTATGAGTCTAGAGGTTGACGCTTAACATAACCGTCTGTAGAAATTGTAATTACCATTTCTTCTGGCTTAATTAAGTCTTCAATTGATAAATCACCACCAAAGTTAGTTACTACAGTTCTTCTTTCATCAGAGAAGTTTTCTTTAACTTCTATTAGCTCATCTTTAAGAATACCTAGTAATACATCTCTGTTTGCTAAAATCTCTACTAATGACTTGATGTAATCTGCAATTTCACCAGCTTCATTTTGAATTTTATCTCTTTCAAGACCTGTTAAACGGTGTAGTCTCATCTCTAAAATAGCTTGAGCCTGTACTTCAGACATTCTGTAATTACCGTCAGCATCTAATTTTTCACCAAGTAGTTCAATAAGTGACTTAACTTGGCCAACATGCCATGCTCTGTCTAGTAAAGTAGCTTTAGCTGTTGCTGAATCTGGTGCATTTCTGATAATTTTAATAATTTCATCAATGTTATCAACTGCAGTTGCTAAACCTGCTAAAATGTGAGCTCTTGCTCTTGCTTTTCTAAGATCAAACTTAGTTCTTCTTGAAATAACTTCTTCTCTGTGTCTTAAGAAAGCAACTAAGATATCTTTAAGACCCATTCTCTTAGGACGACCGTCATCAATAGCAAGCATATTAAAGCTGAATGATGTTTGTAATGAAGTATGTTTAAATAAAGCATTTAAAACAACTTCAGGAAGCGAATCTCTCTTAAGTTCAATAACACCACGAACACCGTGTCTGTCAGATTCATCTCTTAAGTCTGAAATACCTTCAAGGATACCATCTTTAACTAGCTCTGCAATTCTTTCAAATAGTCTTGCTTTGTTTACCTGGTATGGCATTTCATCAATAATAATTGCATCACGACCTTCTGGAGTTTCCTCAAAGTGTGTTGCAGCTCTCATGATAATTGAACCACGGCCAGTTTCATAAATTTTTTCTAATCTATCAGCACCTAGTAGTAACGCACCTGTTGGAAAGTCTGGTGCTTTAACAAACTGCATTAGCTCTGTTGTTGTAGCTTCTGGGTAGTCTACTAAGTGTAATGATGCATCAATTGTTTCACCTAAGTTATGTGGTGGAATGTTTGTAGCCATACCAACAGCAATACCTGCTGAACCGTTAACTAATAAGTTAGGGAAACGAGCTGGTAGTACTTCAGGCTCAATTTCAGATTCATCATAGTTAGGACGATAATCAACTGTGTCTTTTTCTAAGTCAGTTAATAAAGCCGTAGCAACTTTTTGCATTCTTGATTCTGTATACCTCATCGCCGCTGGAGAGTCACCATCCATAGAACCAAAGTTACCTTGACCATCAACTAAAGGAACTCTTAAAGAGAAGTCCTGTGCCATACGAACCATTGTTTCATAAACTGCTGTGTCACCATGTGGGTGATACTTACCAATTACGTCACCAACAATACGAGCTGACTTCTTGTAAGGTCTGTTCCATTCATTACTTAATTGCTTCATCGCGTATAGAACACGTCTATGTACTGGTTTTAAACCATCTCTTACATCTGGTAATGCACGAGAAACAATAACAGACATCGCATATTTTAAGTACGAGTCTTTCATTGAAGTTTCAATAGAAATTCTTTCTACTGAATTATCAACAATTGGATTATCAATATTATCTGTCATTTTTAATATCTTTCAAATTTTGTATTTTCTCATAAAGGCCTCAAAATAGCCTTTTAAATGATTTTTAATGAAATAACTCAGTTATTATAACACAAAAATAGCAGCAACACTAGTTTTCAAGGCCCTAAAACACGTTTTTAAGCGTTTTTATTCATTTTTTCGTCATATAATCGAGGTTTTATTTTTTTATGCGTCACTTTTATTAACTTTTAAGCATTTTTATAAATTTAAGTAAGTAAAACAATAACATGATAAAAAGGAAGTTTAATAATGCCAATGACATCAATATTACTACTTCTTATGGCTACACTATTAATTGCTGCATGCACAGATGACAAGCATCATTCAAACCCAAAACATGCAATGGAAAAAAAGCCAGTTAAAGAAGAACACTTTGAATAAACTAACATTCTTAAAACAAAAAAATTCCCCCGAAGCAAAAAGCTAAGGGGGATTAATTTTTATTTTTCATAACCGTAATCTTTTGCAAATTGACGAGTAGCTTCCTCTTGAGCCTCGTGGATTGCTTCTATACATGAGTTAGTCAGCTCTCTTGAGCGACTATTATTGACAAAATCTACCTGCTTTTGAGGACCCAAGTCATGACATAGTCCAATATAATGATGATTTCCGTATTTTAAAATACTCTCAACATAACTATTTGTTTGACTATCATAAGTTAAGGAACTATCAATATGATACATTCGAATTGCTGAAATATCACTAATTTGAGTTTTACTCCAATAGTATGGTAACTCCTCATACAAATATTGAAAAATCTCAATAAAGTCGGTACTTCGATCAAGCATATGATCTAAGTTTTCCTCATTCATTGAATCAATAGTAATGCTAAACATGCCACTTTCATAAATACGCATAAAGTATTCGAAGCTTTCATAAAAGTCTTGAGCTTTTTTGCTAACTTCAGAATCAGGGCTATTTAGCAAACCTAAAATTGTTTGAAAAACCTCCTGACACTGTCGCTCAACATCTCCAACATCTAGCTTTTTAGCAAGTTCATAATTAGCATGAACTTCTTGTCTAAGCTTATTAACAGTATTTTCACAAAGCATGATAATACTCTCCTAAAAAGTTGAACAGTAGATTCATTATATTAATGATTTAACTGTAAATCAAGAAAAACCCCACCTATTACAGGCGGGGCATTAAGTTACGATATAAAAATTAAGCACTATATGGTTCATCCAATAGTTCGATATCTGGTGCTTCTCCTTCGGTTTGGACCAGATGTTCATATTTCAAAGCAATTTTAAGTAGACTATTATAAAACTTAAAGAATTTATCCATGTCTTTTTCTACTTTTTGTGCTTCATCTAAGTTTGCATAGAGTTTTTGCTCTATAATTTGGCTATGCTTTTCAACAGCATCAAGCGCCATACACATTTCATGATACATATGGGTAAATTGTTTTACCTGCAATGAATCAATTTCATTTTCAGTATCTTCCTTCCAAACTAGCAAGTTACTGCTAACTTCTTCTACCAACTGATAATATGGACCATCTAAAATCTCATCTAACTCAAAAAAACGAGACTGTAAACTTGTAGCCATAATTGAAAGATCTTCACGCTCTTGATGAGTAAGAACCTTATTGCGAACATCCGGCTTACCATCACAATAATACATATCAGGAATATGTTCTGAAGTAGAGTAAACCACTGTAGGCTTACCTGTTTCATCAATTATATGATCCTTAAAATCAAGAAAAAAAGAATATTCATTCTCCTCATAAGCTGAAATATATGATAAAAACGGAGCCATTACCTTACTTGCATTTTGCAGCACTTGTATTGTTGCTACATAAGTTTCAGCAATTGCTTCAAATAAATCATATCTAAATTGAGCATCAAGGCTGCGGCGTAGCTTTACTAAACCTTCAAGGTTACCATGCATAAACATATACATTTGAGTAACTTCATTTGCTTGACTGTGAATTTCATCCGATTCATCTCGAACAGCTGCCATAGACTGAGCAATAATCGAGACTTTTTCCAACAATAAACAAACACGATAACATTCAAGATCATCAAGCTGTTTATCTAGACTTTCTAATACTTGGGAAGGCATTAACATAACAACCTCCTTTTTATTGTTGTATAGGTGGAACAATTTAAGAATTAAGAGTGAAACGGTTGAACAGTAGAATTATTATATATACAAAAAAGTAAAAAATCCAGCCTAAGCTGGATTTTATTTTTAATTTTATCGAGAATATCTAATTGACACTTAAGAAACCTTAGACAAATCAAAACATTGAAAAGCCTCAGA
>PTJW01000076.1 GCA_002937495.1 Pseudomonadota bacterium
ATGCTAGAAACTATTGTTGGCATGGGTAAAGTTAATGTTAAAGTATCAGCAGAAGTTGATATGAACAGAATGGAAGAAACAGCAGAAATTTACGACCCTAAAAATCAAGTTGTAAGATCTGAGCAAACAAATGAAGAAGAGTTAAGCTCATTAGGAGCATCAACATCATCAGGTGTTGGTACAGTTAGCAACTTAGATGAAGGCAATAACTCAGAGCAGCAATCTTCAAGATCAACTGGCCCATCTGAAAATCAAACTAAAACACAATCAACTGTTAACTATGAAATTTCAAAAACAGTTCGTCATTCTATTAAACAAGCTGGTAAAATTACTAAGCTATCGGTAGCTGTAGTACTTGAAGGTAACTACTCAACAACTGGCGAAGGCGAAAATACTAAAAGAGAATATATTCCTTTAACAACTGAACAACTATCTAAATTAACATCTTTAATTAAATCTGCTGTTGGTTATGATGAGTCTAGAGGTGATATTGTTGAAGTTGTCGATTTACCATTCTCTGAAGTTGAGCAACTTCCAGAAGTAGAAGAAAAGCTATTATCAAACTCTGATATTATTAAAATTGTAGAATATATATTATTATTTGTTGGTTTCTTAATTATGGTTCTATTTGTTATTAAGCCTATTTTAACAACAACTCAACATGTTGTTAAATCAAATATAAAAGAAAAAGAACCTCAAGTTTTAGCTATGCCTCAAGTAAACTCATCTGAGCTAAACCAAGAAAGTGATGACGAAGACGAGTCTGACTTACTAGTTGATGTTACAAATGTTGAAGGTAAAGTTAGAGAAGCTTCTATCAAAAAAGCAGCAAATATTATTGAAAATCACCCGGAAGAATCTACTCAAGTTATTAGAAGATGGATGCTTGGTGATATACCAGAAAATAAATAATTAATTAAAATAAGGAAAGCATTAAATGGTAAGCCCAATATCAGCAGTTTCAGCAGCTAAAGGCAACAAATCTCATTTAAAAGACGTTGCTATTCTTCTTTTAGCAATTGGTGAAGAACAAGCTGTTAAAGTATTTAAAAAACTTGAAGAACATGAAATTCGAGATATTTCAAGAGAGATGTCTCAGCTTGGTCATATTTCAAATGAAGATGTTGAAAGCACTATTAAAAAATTTACAAGTGAAGTAGCAACAGGCGCTAGCCTTGTTGGTACTTGGGAAAACACTGAAAGAATGCTTCGTAAATTCATGGATGATGAAAGAGTTAGTGAATTTTTAGAAGAAATGCGTGGCCCTGCTGGTAAAACAATGTGGGAAAAGTTAAATAATATTAACGAAGAAACTCTAGCAAACTACCTACATAATGAATACCCTCAAACTGCAGCTTTAATTGTTTCAAAAATTAACCCATCACATGCAGCTAATGTACTGTCTGTGCTACCTAAAGAGTTTGCATATGAAGTTATTGAAAGAATGTTAGTTCTTGAAAATGTTCCAAGAGAAATTGTAGTTAATGTTGAGAAAACTCTTAAAAACGAGTTTATGAGAAACCTATCATCTAAAAACAAACGAAACAACCACGAAATGCTTGCTGATATCTTTAACTCATTAGATAGAGGTACAGAATCAACATTCATGGAAATGCTTGAACAACAAAATGAGATGGATGCTGAAATGATCCGTAACTTCATGTTTACATTTGATGATATGGTTAAAATTGATGCTCAAGGCGTACAGGCTATTCTTCGAGAAGCTGATAAAGAAAAACTACCTATTGCCCTTAAAGGTGCAAATGCAGATGTTAAAGCTCTATTCTTAGAAAACATGTCTGAAAGAGCCGCTAAAATCTTACAAGAAGATATTCAAGCAATGGGTCCAGTTAGAGTTAAAGATGTTGATGAAGCTCAACAGTCTATTATTTCAACAGCTAAAAACCTTATTGATGATGGTCAGATTATTATTGTTGATGAAAACTCACAAGACGAATTTATTTAATAGTTATAATATATATAATATAGGAAAACATTTATGGCAGAATATCAAAAATTTATTTTTTCAGAGAACTACTCTAAAGCTCCTGAAAACTTAGAAAAACTTCGAGTTAAAAAACTTGAAGAAAGCCGTGAATTGTTACAAGCTGAACACGAGCAAGCTAAAAAGAATGCTTTTGAAGAAGGTTTCCAGGAAGGCCAAAGAATGGCTTTAGAAAAACTAAAGTCAGAAATGGATCTACATATTAATACTATTATTCAAAGCGTAACTCAAATTAATGAATTTAAACCTGAGCTAAAAAATTTATACGAACAACACTCTACTGCTTGTGTAAGACACTTAGCAAAAGAAATGTTCTTTAAATCACAAGAATTCTTCCCTGAGAAAATCCTTGAACAAACTATTTTAAATGCTTTAGAAAATACTCCTATGATGGTTAAAATCATCATTAAAATTCCTACAAACTGTTTAGCTTATCTTCAAGATACAAAAATTGAAGAAAGAATTAAACTTGCTGGTATTACAGACTTTGCATTTATTGAAGATATAAACTTAAACCCAGGTGAATGTAAAATTGAGTGGGATAAATCTGGCGTATTATCAACAAAAGTAGATAGCTTTGAAAAAATTAATGCTGCATTTAATGCATTTTTAAGCCCTGAAGATATTGAACTATCTGATAATACTGTTTCAATAGGAGAAGCTGAAGTAAAAGAACCTGAAAGTATTGAAACAACTGAGAAAGCCGAGCTTTCTAATCAACAAGAAGTACAAAAAGAAACTAATGACGTTATTGAACAACCAGAGCCTGAACAGCAAACTACTACATCATAACTTAACTATAATGTGACTAATTAATAACACTTATACGCTTTATTTACATTTTCTTATTTGAAAAAACTTGTAAATAAGGCGTTTTTAATTTAAAATTACATTATCTATAGAAAAACTTTTTAAAAAGAAAAAAAATTAGGATAAATAATATCATGAATGATGAAAACAAAACAGTAGAACTAGAACAGTTCGAATCAGACAAAGCTAACGAACTACTTGGTGGTGATATTCCTTTAGAATCAGAAGAGGCAGGCCTAGAGGCTATGTACGGTATTCCTATAACAGTTTCAGCAGTTCTTGGTGAAACTAAAATGCCAATCAAACAACTTTTAAAGCTTGGACGTGGTGCTGTTGTAGAGCTTGATAGAAAAGTTGGTGAAGCTATTGATATTTATGTTAATAACAGACTTATCGCTCGTGGTGAAGTTGTTATTGTAGAAGACAAATTAGGCGTAACAATGACAGAGATTGTTAAATCTGAAAAGTCTCAAAACAAATAATTTAGTAAAATAAAGGTTAATGTAAAATATGGATATTGCAACATTAATAGGTTTACTAGGTGGTTTTGGTTTAGTAGCTGGTGCTATCTTTATTGGTGGCTCAATGGGTGCTTTTATTGATATTCCTTCAATTTTAATTGTTGTTCTTGGTACATTTATGATTACTACTGTTTCATATACTTTACCAGAAATGATTAAAGCTCAAGGCTTATACATGAAAACACTATTCTTTAGCGCTCCAGACTTAGTAGAAGAAGTTAAATTTATTTTAACATTAGCTCAAAAAGCAAGAGCTAACGGGTTACTATCAATTCAAGCTGAGGTTGACCAAATAACTAATGAGTACTTTAAAAAAGCACTAACACTTGCTGTTGACGGTTCAAACCCTGAGTTTATTGAATCAATGATGAAGTCAGACTCTACTATTATGAATGACAGACACCAACAAGGTATTGATATTTTAAAAAGATCAGCAGAGGTTGCTCCTGCTATGGGTCTTATTGGTACACTTATTGGTCTAGTGCAAATGCTTGGTAACTTATCAGACCCGTCAGCTATTGGTCCGTCAATGGCGGTTGCTTTATTAACAACAATGTATGGTGCTGTTTTAGCTAACATGGTGTTTTCACCATTAGCTGCAAAACTAGAAAGAAACAGCAGAGTAGAACTTGCTGCTCGTAAAATTTACTTACATTCAGTATTAAGCATGGTAAAACAAGAAAACCCTCGTCAGTTAGAGGTAATCTTAAATACACTATTACCACCAAAAGATAGAGTAAGTGTATTTGATTAATAGATTTTAGAGGTAATATATGTATATTTTAATTTTAGGTAATATTGTTAGTAAATGTAACAAACTTATTGATTTAGCTCGTAAGTTTAATATTGAGGTTGTTACATGCAATACTATTGAACAAGCAATCGAAACATATAGCATTAAAAATGTTGTATGTACTTTTGCCGATTTGGAAATAAGCCCTGCAGAATACTTTAAGGCTTTAAACAATGCTAAAATTAATATGCCTACAGTTTTATTAGGCTCAGCTTCTGATATGCAAAAAGCAGTTGCTGGTATTAGAATGGGTGCAATTGAGTTTTTACCATTTCCTTTAGATGAAGACTTGATAGAACCTATTTTAAACTCTTTAAAGAAAGAATCAGGTTCTGGTCCTATTGCTCAAGATGAGAAAACTCTTAAGCTACTACAAATGGCTGAAAAATTTGCTAAAAGTAATGCAACTGTATTACTTAGAGGTGAGTCTGGTACTGGTAAAGAAGTATTCTCAAAATTTATCCACACTAACTCAAACCGTGCAGATCAAAACTTTGTATCTGTTAACTGCGCAGCTATTCCTGAAAACTTACTTGAAAGTGAACTATTTGGACATGAAAAAGGTTCATTTTCTGGTGCTTTAACAAAAAGAGTTGGTAAATTTGAGCAAGCTAATGGCGGT
Organism: Pseudomonadota bacterium; assembly: GCA_002937495.1. Taxonomy (GTDB): domain Bacteria; phylum Pseudomonadota; class Alphaproteobacteria; order UBA1280; family UBA12223; genus UBA12223. The sequence continues at coordinate 4,752 of PTJW01000076.1, forward strand.
ACTTTACTTCTTGATGAGATTTCAGAAATGGATGCTGCTTTACAAGCAAAGCTATTAAGAGCTATTCAAGAAAGAGT
>PTJW01000077.1 GCA_002937495.1 Pseudomonadota bacterium
TAACATATCTTCATGAGTTGGGAAGTGTTTATTGTTAATAGATTTATTTACTAATTCATCATGTAAATGTTCCATTAACTTACCAACAGTGTAAATAACTTCAAAGCCATCACAGTAGTTTGCAATTTGCTTATGCATAACAATTTCATCAGGGCCTAGCTCTAGCATGTCACCTAAAATAGCAATTCTTTTTTGTTTTGATAGGTTTTTAAAGCTTTCTACAGCTTTTCTCATGCTTAACGGGTTAGCGTTGTAGCTTTCATCAAATAATGTAACATTGTTTGCTAAAATAGTTTGTTCACCACGACCTGCAGGTGCTTTAAATGATTCTACTTTTGACTTCTCAATATTAATATCAAAACCTAGTACATCTAATAATGTTAGTATAATTAATGCATTTGTTACTTTGTGGCTTGCAGTATCAATTAATTTAAAAGATACAGACTTTTCATTAATAATTGCATTAACAGTATTTTCTTCAATAGATTTTACATAGCTTGTTGCATCATGCTCGTTTAAGCTAACAGTTAAAATGTTTTTATCTGTTAATTCTTTTGCTCTATTTAAATGTTCATGCGGAATAATTAATGAGCCATTTTCACTTAAACCATCAGCAATTGAAAGTTTTTCAGTAACAATATTGCTAATTGATTTAAACATTTCTAAATGAGCAGGGCCTACTGAAGTTACAATTGCAATATCAGGCTTTGCCATTGTTGTTAGCTTATGAATGTTACCAATTTCATCTGTACCTAGTTCTAAAACTGCATAGTCTTTATCTTGCTGCAGATGTGCTAAAGTAATAGGTAAGCCAAGTATACCGTTAAAGTTACCTTCAGTAGCGTAGCAGTTTTCTAAAGTATGTAGTAACATTTGTTTTACAGTAGTTTTACCGCAAGAACCTGTTACTGCAATAGTTTTACCTTTAAACTCTTCTTTTGATTTTTCAGCAATTAAGTCTAATGCTTTCCACGTGTTTTCAGTTTTAAACTGAGTTATATTTAGGCTTGGGTTTTCATCTTCTACAATAGCTGCAATAGCACCTTTTTCAATAGCAGATTTAATAAAATCGTGCCCGTCTCTTTCAGCTTTTAAAGCTATAAAAACATCACCAGGTTGAATTAATCTAGAGTCAAACTGGAAACTTCTAATTTGGCTATTTTGTGTATAATTAATGCTTGTAAATAATTCTTTTAATTTTTCTAATGTGTTAAATAGCATTTATAAATCTCCCTTGTTGGTTTTTAAGATATTTTGCCCTTTATCTTGCATTTTGTATAAGCTTGGACGAATGTTTAAAATCGCAAAAGCTTTTTCAGCAAACTCTCTAAAAATAGGTGCAGCGGCAGAACCACCACCTGAAAGTTTACCTTGCGGACTGTTCACCCCAACTAGAACAATAAATTCAGGTTTATCTAGTGGAGCAAAACCAATAAATGTTGCTAAGTTTTGCTTTTTGTTATACTCACCAGATTTCTCTAAAATTTCAGCAGTACCTGTTTTACCACCAATTAAATAACCTTTAACTCGTGCTCTTCGGCCTGTGCCTTCTTCAACAGTAGCAGAAAATAGTCGTTTCATTTTTCTTACTGTTTCATCTTTTACTACTCTTACCTTATCTGTAGGTGTATTTTTTACAAATTTAGGACGAGCATAAAAACCATCGTTACCAATAGAACTTAACGCAGCAACTGCCTGTAGCGGTGTTGTTGCTAAACCATAACCGTATGATAAAGTCATTTTCTTTAAACGCTTCCATGACTTATCAGTAGGGATAATAGGTGCAGTAGTAGTACCTAAGTCATAGTTTAATGGTTCAAGTAGGTGTAGTTCTTTATAAAATTGCTTTTGTTGTTCAACTGTAAGTTCATCAGCTACACGGCTTGTTGCAATATTTGATGAGTACTTAAATGCATCAACAGTTGATAGCCACTTACTTTTCGGGTAGGCGTCTCTAATTCTATATTTGCCAATACGAATAGGGCGTGTAGCATCTAAAATAGAGTTTAAATTGATAATTTCTTTATCAAAACCTAAAGCAAATGTGTAAGTTTTGTTAATAGAACCCATTTCAAAAACATCAGAAATTGTTCTATCTTTCCATTGTTCTGCAGATGCTTTGTTATAAAAGTTAGGGTCATAGTCTGGTAAGCTTACGCTTGCTAAAACAGAACCATTGTGTGGATGTAAAGCAATAGCCCAAGCTGAAGAAGCATTTGTTTTTAATAGTTGAGCTGCTAAAGACTGCCTTAAAGTATCTTGTAAAGTGGCATCAATAGTTAAGTGAACATCTTCACCATTTTTTAGTTGCTCATCATAAACTTTTTCAACACCAACTACACCATTACCGTTACGGTTAATGTAACCTAAAATATGTGCAGCTAAGTTGCCATTTGGGTAAGTTCTGAAAAACTCTTGCTTAAATGCAAAACCAGGAACACCTAATGCGTTAATTTGATATGCCTGTTTAGGGCTTAAGTTACGCTTAATCCATACAAACCTTCTGTTTTTATTGCTAAGTTTTGATTTTAGTTTTTTAGAGTCAATTTCAGGCAATACTTTTTTTAGTTTAAAAATAGCATCGTTAACATCAAGCATCATTTTAGGGTCGGCATATAATGAGTTAACTTTTAAGCTTGTTGCTAAAAGTACGCCTTTTTGATCATAAATAGATCCTCTGCGAATTTCTTTTGCAAAGTAGTCTTTAATTTGTGTTTGAGGTTCTTGAGTTGCTTGATATGCTTTGCTAATAATTGCACCAGCTAAGAAAATTTGAACAATAAATAAGGCTATAACTACAACATTAAGCCTTGTTTTTATAATCGCGAAGCTTTGCTGCGATTGTTCTACTGAATTTTTGTATCTTCTTGCGCTTGGTCTCAAAGCAAAATAGCCTTATAAATTAATCTTGATATCTTAAACTTACTAACTGTGGTTTTGTAGAGTTAAAGTCGATATTTTTAAAGTTTAGCTTATCGCTGATTTTTGCTAAGCGAGTAGGTGCTGTTAAATAAGCAAACTCAGCTTCTAATACTTTAATGTTCTCTTCTAGTTTTTCTTGTTGTTTAATAACATGTTGTGTTTCTTTTGTCAAAGATCTTACTTCAGATTTAATAAATGTAACAAATACTAGTAGTCCGCATGTCATTCCAATTAATAGAAGGCTTTTTAAAATATTCATTTTAAGCAATCCTTTCTATAATACGCATTTTAGCAGAACGAGATCTTACATTTTCTTTAATCTCTTCATCACTAGGAACTAAAACTTTAGATGTTAAGTTAGTATAAACAGGTTTGCCATCAGTAGAAATTACTTCTTCTTTTTTATATTTATTAACATGTTTACGCTTACCAGCAACTTCAATAAATTTTTCTTTAACAATTCGGTCTTCTAATGAATGGAAACTAACAATAACAAGTCTGCCACCAACTTTTAATAGCTTTAATGAATCATCAATAGCTTGCTTAAGCTCTTCAAGCTCTTGGTTTACTTCAATTCTTAAAGCTTGGAAAATTCTTGTAGCAGGGTGAATTTTCTTTTTACCTTTAATAAGGCGATCAATAAAGTTAGCTAACTGTAGTGTAGTATCAAAGCTAACACCTGCTTCAATTTCTTCTTTAATTTTTCTTGCGATAAGTCTGCTATGACGCTCTTCACCATATTCTTTAAAGATAATAGCAAGTTGTTCTTCTGAGTACTCTTCAAGTACTTGCTTAGCTGTAATGCCATCTCTTGACATTCTCATATCTAAAGCACCATCGTGCATAAATGAGAAACCTCTTTCTGGAGTATCAATTTGGAAAGATGAAACGCCAATATCAAATACAACACCATCTAGTGACTCAATATTGTGTTGTTCAGCTACATCTTTAATGTTTGAGAATGTATTGTGTGAAATTACGAATCTGTCTTTAAACTCATCTTTAATAGCCGATGATCTAGCGATAGCTTCAGGGTCTCTATCAATAGCAATAACATTTGCATTGCTAGACTCTAAAATAGCACGAGTATAGCCACCACCACCAAAAGTACCATCAATAACTACTTGCTTGTTTTCTAAAGCAAGTGCATCAATTACTTCTTGTAGCATAACAGGGTAATGTCCTACCATTCTAGTTCCTCCTGCTGGTTTAGTACTTCAATGTCATTATCATAAAATGCCATGTCATCTTCAGCTTGTTTTTCAAATTCTTCTGGGTTCCAAATAGTAAAGTATTCACCTTGACCAGCGAACATTACTTTACCGTTTAAGTTTAATGCATTTGCTTGAGCTTCTGGTAGCACCATACGGCCGTCAGCGTCAATTTGCACAGGCTTAGCTGCTGCTAAAATTGTACGGCTTAGGCGTTGTCTTTGTTTTGATAGGGCTGGAAGTTTTTTAATTTTTTGTGCGAACTCTAAGAAGTCGTCGTAGCTCCATGCATATAAAAAGTTTTCATTCACGGCTTTGTAAATAACAATAGTTTGTCTAGAGCAATTAGCTAGCTCTGCCCTGAAAGAAGCAGGAACACTTACTCTAGATTTTTTATCTATACTATTTGT
>PTJW01000078.1 GCA_002937495.1 Pseudomonadota bacterium
AAGTAAGCTCTGTTTTACAATTAGGACAAAAACTTCTTTTAGGATTTATTAATGACATTTTGCGTGGAATACGATAATAACAGCAACCTAAAAATGAACCAATAGAAGCTGCAAATGCAAAATATAGTGCAAATAATACAATAGGATACTCATCAGCTATAAATTTAATAGCTATATCAAAATTTTGAATAATAAGTAGAATATTTTCCATTGTTTTTAATAAGGTAAACTAGCAAACGCCTGCAGATTTATCCATTGTACAATCAATAGTGAAAATACCTGGTAATTCTCTGTAACGATTTTCTAAGTCTAGTCCGTAACCAACTAAAAACATACCTTCAGGAACTGTAAAGCATGCATAGTCTGGTGCTACTTTACAATGTTGACGCTTAATTAAAGCAACGATTTCGATACTTCCAGCAAATCTATCAGCTACCATTTCTCTTAATGTACCAATAGTTTTACCAGAGTCTATAATATCTTCTAAAATTAAAACAGGCTCTTTACCGAATGACTTTGGTAAAGCATCTGCATTAATTCTTGTATCTGCAACTGTTTGCACTTTACTTGTAACAGAACCTGCAAAGCAAAGTGTAATCGGGAATTTTAACATTCTGATTAAGTCAGCAGCAAAAATAAAAGCACCATTTAAAGTTACCACTAAGTGGACATTTTTTTCGCCTTCATATTTTTTATTTAGCTCTTCAGCTAAACGCTCAATTCTATTAGCAACTACTTGCTTACTATATAAAGGTTGAATTAACTTATGCATGGTGCTTTTTCCTTAATTAACTATTTTACTCTTTTAATAATATCTTCTAAGTCTTTAACGCTGTATTTACCAGAGATAAATTCTTCAGACTCCATTATCTTTCTATGTAATGGGATATTAGTTTTAATTCCGCCAATTACAAACTCTTCAAGAGCTCTCTTCATTCTAGCGATAGCCTGCTCACGGTTTGCACCATGAACAATTAGCTTTGCTACCATTGAATCATAATAAACTGGAATTGTATACTCAGGGTATAAAGCTGAGTCAACTCTAATACCTAAACCACCCGGAGTAAAGTAGTCTGTAACTTTACCAGGGCTTGGCATAAATGTTTTTGGATCTTCAGCATTAATACGGCATTCGATAGAATGACCACGAGGGCGTAATTTAATACCTTTAAGTTCTAGCTCTTCACCATATGCTACTTTAATTTGCTCAGCAATTAAGTCTACACCGTTAATAAGTTCTGTAACTGGGTGCTCAACCTGAATACGAGTGTTCATTTCAATAAAGTAGAATCTATCGTCTTCAAATAAGAATTCAAAAGTACCAGCACCTATATAACCCATTTTTTCACAAGCTTTAACACATAGTTCACCTAGCTCATCTCTTTGAGCAGCTGATAATACTGCAGAAGGAGCTTCTTCAACTACTTTTTGGTGACGACGCTGTAATGAACAGTCACGCTCACCTAGGTGGATAACATTACCATGCTTATCACCTAAAACTTGGATTTCAATATGTTTAGGTTTTTGTAAGAATTTCTCAACAAACATTGTATCATCACCAAAACCGTTTTTAGCTTCTGTTTGTGCAATTTTAAAGCCTGATCTTAGTTCTGCTTCGTTAAATGCGATTGTCATACCTCTACCACCGCCACCAGCTGTAGCTTTAGCAATTACTGGGTAGCCAATTTCTTCAGCGATACGGCAAGCATGTTCAACACCATCAACACCACCGTTTGAACCAGGAATTGTTGGTAAGCCTAATTCTTGAACATATTTAATAGCTGTGATTTTATCACCCATTAGTTCGATATGCTCAGGGTTAGGACCAATAAATTCAAAACCTGCTTCTTTTACCATTTTAGCAAACTTAGCATTTTCAGATAAGAAACCATAACCTGGGTGAATAGCTTCTGCATTTGTAATTTCAGCTGCTGAAAGTACTGCAGCCATGTTTAAGTATGAATCTTTAGGGTACTTATCACCAATACATACTGACTCATTAGCCATTTTTACATGAATAGCATCAGCATCAGCTGTTGAGTGAACTGCTACAGTTTGAATACCCATATCACGGCAAGCTCTGTGGATTCTTGCAGCGATTTCACCTCTGTTAGCAATTAGAATTTTTTTAAACATTTAGATAATCTCTTTTTGTTTTAATTTTTTACAATGAATTATTATTCAATGATGAATAGTGGCTCGTCAAACTCAACACCTTGGCCATCTTCAGCTAAGATTTGTTTAACTGTACCGTTTCTGTCTGATTCAATTCTATTCATTGTTTTCATAGCTTCGATAATGCAGATTTCTTGACCTACTTTAACTTTATCACCTACCTTAACAAACTCTGCTGCATCTGGTGATGGTTTTAGGTAGAATGTACCAACCATTGGTGATTTTAAAGCTTTAGCATCATCTGCAACTGGAGTTGCTTGGCTAACTGGTGCTGCTGCAACTGGAGCCGCAGGAGCTGGTGCAGCAACTGGCGCTGCTACAGGTGCAACTGCTGGAGCTGCCACTACTTTTGTTTCTGTATTTCTTTTTAAGTGGATTTTCAGATCTTTTTCTTCAATAAGAAGCTCATCTAAATTGTTTTTTGTTAATAGGTCAACTAGTTCTTTAACTTGTTTAGTATTTGTAGTCATATTTTCTCACTTTGTTTAGTTAATCTTTTGAAACTTTTTGTGCAAATTTTTCGATTTTTTCTAGATGCTTGATTTGTTCATTAATTTCATCAAGCTGCTCTATCCATTTATTTAAAAGTCTTTGCTTTTGCTCATCTTTGGCATCATAAGATAAGGCTTGTAACTGTAAAATTTGCTTTGTAAAATCTGGATATTGTGCCATTTCGTACCTTTAATTTAATATTTTTTACACTATTATCAAGGATAATTTAACATATTTTTAAATTACTGTAAAGAATATTAGGTTTTAGTAGTACATGTCATATATAATTTTATAAAAGCCATAAAATACCACAACCTTTGTTAATTGCATTAAATCAATTAATTCTACATTGACATTTTTTACAGCATTTTAAAATAAACAATCATAACTATTTACTATATCTTAAACTTCTTATATGCTGAACTAGATACTATATACATTAAAATTAAAGAAATTAAATAACTGATAATTTACAATAAACTGTCAAAAAAATAATAATAAAATGTATGATAAACTCCAAAACAGAAAAAAGAGTCTTATTCAGACTCTTTTTCTAATTTAAAATATTGCTTAAAATCTGCTAGTTGCTGTAAAACAATAGGATCAGTTATATTATCTTTTTCTATTTGTTTTTCTAACAGTTCATAATAGCGTTTTGCATCTTTTGTTTTACCTGTTTTTAAGTTATATATAGTTAAATACACATAAGCCTTTGACATTTCTTTTTGATATGCATAAACATCCGCAATTCTTTTATATGTATAATAAAAGTACTCAAACTTACTAATAGATTTAAAATAATAATCTAAAGCTTTTTTATTTTTTAATGCATATAGGCTTTCTGCAATTTGAAAGTCTAAAATCCATGAATTATTACCTAATTCTCTAGATTTAGCATAAAAACTAACTGACTCTTCAAAGTCTGCTTTTTGATACATCATTTGACCTAACATATCATAATACCAAATACCCTTTAAACCTAGCTTTTTTGATTTATCCAGTTGTTTAAAAGCCATACTAAAGTCATTTTGAGCGGCATAACCAATAGCTAGTGCTAAGCTTGTTGCAGCTGAATCTTCTTTTGCTGAATAATAATTAATAACTTTTTCAGCCTTATTTGTTAAGGCAAATATTTTAGCTTTAAAAATATCAAAGTCTTCATCATTTTTTATAGATTCATCATTTGCAATATTAGCTGTAATAAAAGATTTTCTGTTACTTGTAGATGGATGAGTACTTAAATATTCTGGATTATCTTTATAAAAATTATTTTCTTGGCGCTCTAACAGTTTAAAGAAATCTGCTAAACCTTTTTTTGAAATATTATTTTCATCTAAAAGTTTAATAGCAATAGAGTCTGCCTCATTTTCGTGAGTTCTTGAATGAGCTAATGCTTTTGACATATCTGCTGCTCCACCGCCAACAATTGCTGCATAACCAGCTTGTGGAGCACCTGCAATAATAGCACCTACACCTAAAATAGTACCTGCTATTGTATTAAAGCCAGAATCAGAACTCTTAACTCTACTTTTTACATGATGCTGGGCAATTAAATGACCCAACTCATGAGCTAATACACCCTGAACTTGCTGTTTAGTTTTTGATTTTTCAATTAAACCAGAATATAAAACAATTTCTTTATTTTCTGTGGCAAATGCATTTATTTGATTTGATGATGCAATGTAAAATCTTACATCTCTTAAACCTGAAGATTTTTTTAATGGCGCTGCCATTTTATTAAGGTAATCTTCAAGCTGAGCATCATAATATAAGCTAAGAGCATTTGCGTTAGATGCATATAAAAACACTAACGCAAACACTACTTTTTTAATAACTCCTAAAATTAGCAGTTTTT
>PTJW01000079.1 GCA_002937495.1 Pseudomonadota bacterium
ATATATCCACTGGTTAGACCGTTCTTAATAAGGATTGATATGAAAGATATTCTTAACACTCTTAAAAATACAAAACTTGAAACCCTACCACAACAAAATTTTGACTGCTTAAACCTTAGCACTTCGTTAGTTTTGGTTAAGCAAACAGAATCGGCAACAAAAGTGGTATCACAAAACCCCGATGTTATTCTTAAAACCCTAGCAAATTCATGCGATGTTAAAAACTTGTATTTGATTAGCATTGATAGTAGCCAAAAACTATACCGACTATCTCACTATGAGTTTTTGAAAGTTCGTCAAGCTTACAAAAGCAAACCATATGATGATGTAGAAGCATGGATTCGACATGACAAGGAGCTTAGTTATGCCTAATACAGTATGTATCAGCAAGTCTGATGTTCTTGATTGCCATGGCCTACCTATTAGTAAAACAATAGGCGGAAATTTGGTTTTAGTTCAGCAAGAAAAAGGTAAAAAGCTAAAAATTTTATGTGACTCGTTTAACCCAATTGTAAATTTTTTAGTTGAAGTAAAAGACTTACCTAAAAATTTGTTTCTATTAGAAACTTCAAAAAGCATCGCTCGTAAGTCGATTATCCGTTTGTGCCTTGATTCATTTATAACTAATCATGTTGAAAGCAAACGCTTGGTGTATAACTACCCTTACAACAAAGCAATGCGTGAAGGCACTGTTCATCAATTACGATCATAAAAAGTAAGAAAAAAGAGAGAGTTTAAAACTCTCTCTTTTTTTATTTATCAAAGCAACTATTATTTAATTTCGCATCTAATATTTTCTTCTATTGAAATTAAGCATTCTCCTGTTTCTTCATTAAACTCTCCAGAACTACAAACACTAGGGGCTGAACTTCGTGTTTCAAAATACAAACTTGGAGTAAATACATAATACGAATTAGGCATTACATAACTACTTTTAATAAACTCAAACCTATATGTTTTACCTGGTAGGTAAGTTTTATTATTCAAGTTAATTACATTTGATGTGTAGCTTTTTGCATTAAATGTATAGGGGTTACCGTCATTATTAACTACAATTTTAATACCGTAGAAAACTTCTTGAGGTGTAATTTCAATAACTCTCTTAGTTGAGTGCATATGAGCATTAATGTTACCAATTTTACCATTACTACCACCAAAATGAATTACACTATTTTCTTTATCTAGCTTTACAGGCTCTACACCAATTGGGCAAGAGTTATAGTCTTGCATAACACGGTAAGTCATTTTTGCAGGTTTCTCACACCTATTTCTAACAGATGAATAATAATAGCCATTTGCTTCATCGCATGATGTTGTCATTAAACAGTATGGTTTATTGTCTTTAAATACATATTTACCATTGTTTGGACACTTACAGCTTGATATTGCACCATTAGGACCACAAGCTTGCTCATAACGCGTTATATTACTTGCTGGGCATAAGTTACTATCTACCTGATAGCTTGACATATCCTTTGAATTTTTAAACATACAGCCAATTTGAGTTTCTCTTTCTCCAAACTCGTTTTTACAAGCTCCCCAACCTAAGTTTTCAAATGAATATGTTCCTGGCTGTTTACAAGTACAGTTGCCATCTTCATCACAAACTAAATCTTCTTTTGTTGAAGGTTCACAAGCTGTTGCATAGTTAGGAGTTCTACACTGCCATGAAAGGCCAGTCCAGTATAGTTCTTCAATATCAGAACACTCTTTAACTTGCTTTTTGCCATGTAATAAAATTGTTGGATTAACCTCATCATCTTTTGATGAATCTTTTAAATTATCAACTTCTTGTTTTAGTTTTTCTAAATCTTCTTCATCTTGTTTTACTGTTGAGTCTACAGTTGAGAAATCTTTTTTTAATTGTTTTGTAGCATTATTTAAGTCATCGCTAATGTTTTTACGAATATCTATTAATTCTGGAGTTAATGTGGCATGTGCTGATAAGCTAATTAAGCTTAATATTAGAAGTAGTGCTTTTTTCATTTGTTACCTTTTATAATTATTCTAAATTAAAACTAAACAACAAAGAAACAAACACTGCAGGATATTAACACAACTTAACCATAAAGCCAACAATATTTTTATAAAAATTAACCTGTAAAACTTTACCGCCTTACAGGTTATATTTGATACTATTATAAATAATTATTTTTCTGATTCTTCAAGCTCTTTTTTTAGCTTTGCAATTTCTTGCTCTAGGTGTTGAATCTTTCTTAATTTATCTTGTTTTGACTGACCATGCATTGCACCAGCAAATGGGTTAAACAGCTGCATACCATTTTTGAAGAACTCCATATTAGTTTGAACTGCTCTTTCAATTTTACCAATGCCAGAGTTTTTCTCTAATGAATAGAATGACTCAATAGTCTGCTCTAAAAAGTGTGGTACTAAGCTTTGCATGCTATTATCATAAAGTCTAATTAAACTACGAAGAAAACTAATAGGTAATAAAGGAACTGCTTTTCTGCTCTCTTCCTCAAAGATAATTTGCGTCAATACTTGGCGAGTTAAATCTTCACCTGTTTTAACATCTTTAACTTCAAAGTCATCACCTTTTTTTGCCATCTCAAATAAGTCTTCTTGTGTAATATAGCTACTTGTTTGAGTGTCATATAATCTTCTGTTTGCATATTTTTTAATAATAATAGTATCTGTCATTTGTCTTACCTAATTTATTTGTTTTTCTTATTTTTTTTGTATTCTTGTCTTCCTTCAAACCATGCAATTAAACTTGGAGTAACAAGTAATGTTAATACTGTTGCAAATGTTAGACCAAAAGCAATAGAACTTGCTAGTTGATCCCACCATTGACTAGATGGAGAATCATACATTACTTTTCTTTCAGTAAATACAATAGTTAGCTTTAATGCCATTGGCAGTAAACCAATTAATGTTGTAATAGCAGTAAGTAAAACAGGTCTTAGTCTTGTTTTACATGCTTCAACTAAAGCTTCTTTCCATGAAAGGCCATCTTTTCTTAGTATATTATAGGCATCAATTAAAACAATGTTATTATTAACAACAATACCCGCTAAGGCAATAACACCTAAACCAGACATAACAATACCAAATGGTTTAACCATAATTAAATGGCCTAATAATACACCAGCAATTGATAATATAACAGCTGATAAAATTACAAAAGCTTGGAAAATACTGTTAAATTGAGTTACTAAGATAATTAACATCATCATTATAGCAAATAAAAATGCTTTTTCCAAGAATGTTGAAGCCTCTTGCTGGTCTTCTCTATCACCTTTAAATTCAATAGAAACACCTGCAGGAATATCTGCCTTATCAATTTCTTTTTGCATAATGTCAATAATTGTATTAGCTAATACTCCTTCTTCAACATCTGCTTTAACATAAACAACATTTTTTTGGTCTAGTCGTTCAATAATGCTAACTTTTTCTTTAGCTACTCTTTGCATTAAGTTTTCAGCTGGCACAATATCGCTAGAACTTGTAATAACTCGTAAGTTATCTAAGTTTGTTAAGCTTCTTTGTGATTCTGTGAACCTAGCAACAATATCGTACTCATCATTTGAATCGTCAGGTCTATATGTACCAACCTTAACACCTGCTGTTGTTAAACTTGCAGTATTACCAACTTCAACTAAGTTTGTATTATGACGAGATGCCTCAGCCCTATCAATAATTAAGTTCCACTCAATACCAGGGTCTGATAATGATGTTGTTAGGTCTTTAATACCTTCAACCTGAGCTAGTTCTTTTTCAATTCGCTTAGCAATACTTTTTACTAAAGTATAATTATCACCTCTAACAGCAATATTAATTGGTTTACCTTCTTTAGGGCCACCCTGTTGCTCTTCACCTTCTACTTTAATACCATATAGGTGTTCTGTTTTTTCAGAAATTGATTTTAAAATTTCTGCAGATTTTGGTCTACCGTAATCCCAATCATAATATTCTAAAGATAATTTACCGATAATATCTTGCGAACCACCTGTTGAGTTACCTGTATCACCTGCTACTGAATAAACATTTTCAATACCTTCTTGTTGCAGAACAATATCTTCAACTTTTTTCAGCATTTCGTCTTTTTCATAAATTGACCAGTCACCTTTAGCATGTACTAAAACATTTGCACTTTCAGGCTCTGCTTCTGGGAAAAACTCCACACCATGGTTAAACTGAGCATAAATAAAAATCATACCAATAAAACCAAATATAGCAATTTTTAAAACTTGCTTTGGCTTGTTAACACAATATAGTAAAACTTTTTCATATTTTGCTTTTAGCTTTTCTTCAAAGTCATCTTGGTTATGCTTATTCTTTTTAGCAATTTTACTACCAATAACAGGTACAAAAATTACAGCCATAATTAACGA
>PTJW01000008.1 GCA_002937495.1 Pseudomonadota bacterium
ATATAAAATTATGCAGGTATGGTCAAATAAAAAGGATAAAATAAATGAGAAAAATTACAAAACATATTATACACTGCTCTGACTCGCTATATGGAGATGCGCAATCAATTAAAAGATATCATTTAAGTAAAGGTTGGTTAGATATTGGCTATCACTTTGTTATTAAGCAAGACGGTACAATAGAACTTGGTCGGCCATTAGAAAAAATGGGAGCTCATTGTAAGGGACACAACAAACATTCAATAGGTACATGCTTAATTGGTAGAACAGTATTTACAGATAAGCAGTTTGCAAGCTTAAAAAAGTTACATAAAACATTAGTTTCAACAATTGGAGAACTTGAAGTTTACGGGCATTACCAATTAACAGAAAACAAAACTTGCCCAAACTTTAATGCAAAACAAGTATTGAGTAAAATATAATGAAGCTAGCAATCACTACAGCAATAGCTGCTGCATTATCTAAGTTTAAAGGTTCAAAAAAAGCAATAGACTTGGGTATAAGTGAAGATATTATAAATGCAGTTAATAGTTATTTATCAAAAGATATAGAGTTAGATAAAAACCTAGCAGAGCAAATAAAAAATGCACAAGAACATGATATTTCAATTGGGCAAAAACTAAGCAACTTGGTTATTAACTTAAGAGGTTTAATTAGGCCTTTATGCACAATAGTTATTTTAACATGGTACTTATATGCAAAGTTAAATAACATAAACCTTACAACAGAAGATTATTCAATAATTGGTGGAGTTTTAGCCTTTTGGTTTGGCTTTAGAACTTATGAAAAAAAGAATAGAATATTTTAATTAATTGTCAGATAAAATAATGTGTTGTTATCTATAAGTTAATACATAACCAATCAAGTTTATTGATAGCTTTATTCTATGTAATATTTATATGGATTATAAGTTATTAACTCTAAAGGAAAATAATATGTTATTCTTAACGCACGGTTTCATTGCTGTACTTGTTTCAGTTACACTAGCTTATGAGAAAAATAAATGGGGCGATGCTGTTGTTGCGTCACTGTTCTCATTTCTTATTTGTGGTGCAATTGGGCAGTTTCCTGATGCTATGAACCTTCAATTGGTATGGCTTAACATACTACTTAGTATTACTATTACAGGTATATTTATAGAAAATAAAAAAAGACGCTATATCGGTATATTTGTAGCTACTGTAGGCTTAGCTGCTTACATATTTTTTAAATATGTAGCTTAATTACGAAAAAAAGATGCTTATTTATTAATAGCATCTTTTTTGTTTTTATAATAAGTTATTAGTCTGTTAATAAAATTCTTTTTAAGAACTTAGTAGTTTTTTGAATTCCTTGTAATGAAATACCATGTTCTAAACCTTCTTCAAGTTCTACAGTTGTATCATTAAATCCTAGTTTTTCTAATTCTTGTTCAGCTTGTACTGACCCTTCATAAGGAACAACCTCATCATTAATACCATGGTAGAAAATAACTGGGAATTTGTTGTAGTTACCTTCTTCAAGTTCTTCTTGCCACATCATTAAGCCAGAGTATGCAACTAAACCAGCTAGCTTATTTTCAAAACGAGGTAGGCTGTATAGGCTTGTCATAGTACCTTGAGAAAAACTAACAACTGCAACATCTTTATGTTCAATGTTATGCTTTTCTACAATTGAATTAATGTATTCTTCAAGGATATTTTTAGCTTTTTCAATACCGTCTTTATCTCTAAATGTCCAGTTATTGTCGCTAAACCATTGGTAACCCATACCAAATGGAGTAGAGCTTGGAGCAGTAGGAGAGTAAAATGCAGTATTTGGTAATTCTTTTGCATAAAACTCAGCAAGTGAAATTAAGTCTTGCCCGTCAGCGCCAAAGCCGTGTAAAAAGATAACAACTTTTTTTACTTCTGCTAAATCAGTCATAAATTTGTAATCAACTAACATAAAAAAATCCTTTCAATTTATTTGCTTTAAGACTATACTAATTAGTGTTAAAATTCAACATATAAAAAGAAATATTTATTATGGAAACATTTACAGTTATAGCTATTTTATTATTATCATTAGTATTATTTATGCAAAATAAATTACGAGTAGATTTAGTTGCATTAATTGTTTTAGCATTATTAATGGTTTTTGGCTTTGTTACAGATACTCAGGCATTTTCAGGTTTATCAAACCCGGTAGTAATTACAATTGCATGTATGCTTATACTTTCAAGAGCATTAGAGCTAACAGGGGTTATATCATATGTTGTATTTAAGGTTAAACCGTATGTAGGTAACTCATTAGTTGGAGTTTTATTATTTACAGTAGCAGTATGTGGTTTATTTTCTGCATTTGTAAATAACACAGCAGCAGTTGCTATTATGATTCCAATTTTAAGTGCATTATGTAAAGAAAAACAAATTAAAAAAGAACAGCTTTTAATGCCTTTATCATTTGCTGCACAGTTTGGTGGAATGTGTACTTTAATTGGTACATCTCCAAACTTACTTGTAAACCAGGCTTTATTAGATAATAACTTACAAGGTTTTGAAATGTTCTCATTTACAAAGCTTGCATTAATATTTTTTGTTGTTGGTACTATTTATTTAGTTTTTGCATCAAAGTATATTTTAAGTAAAAAGCAATCTCAAAATGAAGAAGACTCATACTCTTTAGAAGATTACTTAATTGAACTAAGAGTTCTAGAAAGTTCAAAATTAATTGGCGAGAAATTAAATAAAAATGCCTTAAATGATATTGCTAATGTTCGTATTATTCAAATGATTAGAAACGACGAACTTCGTTGGGCAACCGAAGAAGTTTTAATACAAGAAGGTGATAAACTAATTTTACGAGCTGATGTAAGTAAGGTTATGGATATAATGTCATCATTAGGTTTAGAAAACTGGGCTAGTGAAAAGATAGACCTTGAGCATCATGACTTAAAGCTTATGGAAGTTGTTTTATCAAATAAATCAAATTTAATTAATAGAGCTATTTCGCAGCTATCAATGCTTAATAAGCATAAAATTGCTATTTTAGGTGTAAAAAGACATGGTACAGTTTTAAGAAGTAGAATATCGGAAGTTTCATTACAAGATGGCGACACTTTATTATTACAAGGTACTCGTAGCTCTATAAATGAGTTTAGTAAAAATAGAGATCTTCTATTATTAAACGAACATTCTGAAATGTACTATAATAAAGATAAAATGCTTACTGCAACATTTGCAATGTTTGCTGTTGTCGGTTTAGTTAGTTTAAATGTTTTAAGTATTTTACAGGCTTCATTTTTTGCAGTTATTTTATTAATTATGAGTAAAACTATTAGATTATCGCAGTGTTATAGAGCAGTAGATATTAAAATTATAGTTTTAATTGCTTGTTTATTGCCATTATCTCATGTAATGCAGGAGCAAGGCTTAATAGCATCATTTGCTGATTTTATTAATAATAACGCACAAAATTATGGTCCTTACATGTTACTTGCAATTATTTACTTTACAAGTATGGTTGTTAGTGCGTTTATGTCAAATGCTGTTTGTGCAATTTTAATGACACCAATTGCAATTTCATTAGCAACATCGTTTGGTATTAGTTATTACCCATTAGTGCTTGCTGTAATGTTTGCAAGTTCAAGCTGTTTTAGTACTCCGGTTGGTTATCAAACTAACTTAATGGTAATGTCTGCAGGTAATTATAGTTACTTAGACTTTATAAAAGTAGGGTTATTACTGAATATTATATTCTTTATTTTAAGCATTGTAATTATTCCAATTTTTTACCCTTTTTAGCTTGTGAAATTATCAAAAAAATAGTATTATAGTTAAAGTTTAACAAACATATTGTCCGAAATAAGTAAAAATAGGAAAAAGATTAATGCATTTTAAAATTGCGACAAGAAAAAGTAAACTAGCCCAGATTCAAGCGAATGCTGTAGGCGCAAAGTTAGAAGAAATTGGACACTCTTATGAATTAGTTCTTATTATTTCAACAGGTGATAAATCTCAAAAAACAAATGGTGATTTATCTAAAGACGGTGGTAAAGGTGCTTTTATTAAAGAAGTACAAGAAGCCGTTGCAAGAGGCGAAGCTGATATTGCAGTACACTCAATGAAAGATGTACCATCAGACTTTGAAAGACCAGAAGGTTTTGTTATTCCTTCAGTATTAGAAAGAGAAAACCATAGAGATGTAGTTATCACTCGTAAAAATGATACTTTCTTAATGCTAGAAAAGGGCGCTAAAATTGGTACATCTTCAATTAGAAGAGCAAGCCAATTAAGAGCAACATTCCCATATTTAGATGTTGTGCATTTTAGAGGTAATGTAGACTCTAGATTAGAAAAACTAGATAATGGCGATGTTGATGCTATTATTTTAGCTCAAGCAGGTATTAGTCGTTTAGGTTTAGATGCAAGAATTGATGAGGTTTTAGAATCTGATATTATGATGCCAGCATTTGGCCAAGGTATTATTGGTATTGAATGTAAGGCAGATGCTGCAGATATAATTGCAGAATTAAAGAAAATTAACCATGAAGAAACATTTACATGCTTAACTGTAGAAAGAGCAATTACAAATGGTCTAAAAGGTAACTGTCATACTCCAATGGCTGGTTACTGTGAGTATTCTGCAGGTGGCTCATTAAGAGTTGTTGCACTAGTATCTTCAAAAGATGGTTCTGAAATTATTAGATCAAGATTTAAAGAAAAAAATACAGACCCAGCTGCTTTAGGTGAAAAGGTTGCAAAGGACCTTATCTCTCAAGGTGCTGATGAACTAATTAAAGAAACATCAGTTAACGACTAATCAAATAAAGTTATTACTATATGAAAAATCTACTTGTTTTAAGAAATGAAACATCGCTTGAAAGATCAAACGAGTTTTTTGAAAAAAACAGCGTAGATTTTTTTTCATTCCCAATTTCAATATCTAAGCCATTAAGTTTAGATTTATCTAATATAGATACAGATATTTTTTTAGTAACAAGTTTAAATGCATACCAAGCTGTTAAAGATAATTTAGATATTTTAAAGCAAAAAAAAGTATATTGTTTAAACAAGCATATTGCAGATAAATTAAAAGATATAGGAGTTGTTAAACTAGATTGGGATAATACAAAACAGTTAGCTCAATATATTATTAATAATGAAAAATCAGGTGCTAAAATTGTACACTTATGTGCAGATAATGCTAACAAGTTATTTTATGACTCTTTAATAGAAAATGGCTTTAAAATAACAGAAGTAAACGCCTATGAAACATCATTTGTAGAAAACTTTGATGAAAATATAATCAATGCTTTGAAATCTGAAGAAATTAAGTATATTATGGTATTTAGCTTAGCATCTATAAAGGCTATGCTAGATATTTTAAAACTAAATAACCTAGATTATAAAAACTATAAAATAATTTGTTTTAGTAAAAAAATGGCACAAGGCTTAAGCCCATATTATGCCTATAATAGCAAAATAGAAGATATGCTAGAAATATACTTAAATTTAGAAGGTAAAAAATAATGAAAAAAGCAGATGTAGCAAAGGTTTTTGATATATTTTATAACTTAAACCCAGAGCCTAAAGGCGAGCTAGATTCTACAAATACATATACATTACTTGTAGCAGTAGCACTTTCTGCTCAAGCAACAGATGTTGGTGTAAACAAAGCTACAAAAGAGTTATTTGAAATTGTTTCAACACCTCAAGATATGCTAAAGCTTGGTGAAGAAGAGCTTATTAAACATATTAAGAGTATTGGTTTATATAAAACTAAAGCTAAAAATGTTATGAAAATGGCAGAGCAATTAGTAGAGCTGCACAATGGTGAAGTTCCAAATGATCAAAAAGCTTTAGAAAACTTAGCAGGAGTGGGTCGTAAAACAGCAAATGTTGTAAGAAATATTGCATTTGGCGAGCCAACAATTGCAGTTGATACTCATTTATTTAGAGTTTCAAACAGAACAGGTATGGCACCAGGTAAAAACCCATTACAAGTAGAAAAAGCATTAGCTAAGGTAATTCCTGCAAAGTATGTTGTTCCATCTCATCATTGGTTAATTTTACATGGTCGATATATTTGTAAAGCTAGAAAGCCAGAATGTGATAAGTGTCCAATTACACAATATTGCAAATTCTATAAAGATAAAGAAAATAAACTAAACTTTTCATAAAAAATCCCCAGTGTAGGGGCTTTTTTAGTTCTTAGATTGCTTTTTTTAAAAAAGTAGTTATATTATATAGCATATGTACCTTCTTAAAAGGATTCTTTTTATGGACAACTTACCTGTTGTATATGTAGAAAGGGAAACCTCTCTTAAATTATTTAAACGGCTAGCAGCTCGTTTTTTCTTTATGGCTGGTAACCTGTGGCTTAACATTATTACTGGTAATTTTAATAAAAATAAATTATGGTGTTTGAAACATCACTATGTTGGAATTCAAAACATTTCAGCGGTTGCATGCACAATTGCAAGTGTGTTATTTGTTTTTAATATTTCAGCAGTTGATACATGGTTTTACATTACTGTAGCTAATATGTTTATATTGCTGTTTTTAGTAATTATTACACCAAAGCTTAAGCGACATTATGTTTTATTTGTTATTTGCTTTTTCTCAGCGGTTTTCCCATCTTTAGGTGCAAAACAAGCATTAGTAAAAGTGTCGTTTATAGTTTTAAGTAAAGTTGAGTATGAAATTGATGATTACTTAAACCCTAAACCAATATATCAAGTTTGCGATACTAAAGTTGGTTCATGTGTTGAAGTTTCAGCAATGGAATACGAAGAAATAGTAATTGAAATTTTTGCCGAAAATAAAAAGCAAAATCAATCAAATGAACCAGAATTTATTTATTGGAATTACTACCATAAAGTATACTCGAATAAATCAATTATATAACCAAAAAAGACCTCCGTTTGGAGGTCTTTTTTTTATTTCTCTAAATGTTTAAGCTTATCTTCAATGTCTGCCCATTCATCGGCATCAGCTAGAGGATCTTTACTTTCTTCAATTACTGGCCAAACTTTACTCATTTCAGCGTTAATTTCTAAGAATTTTTCTTCGTGTTCCTCTAAATCTTCATCTGCTTTAATAGCATCAATAGGACACTCCGGTACACAAACACCGCAGTCAATACATTCATCTGGGTTAATAACAAGCATATTAGGGCCTTCGTTGAAAGCTTCAACAGGGCATGAATCAACACAATCAGTGTATTTACATTTAATGCAATTATCTAATACTACAAATGTCATTTTTTTATAAAATCCTTGTTTTTACTACTATTTTATTGCTATAATATCAAAAATATAAAATAACAATAATAAAGCTAGTGTGTTATGAAAAAAAATATCTTAATTATTTTTACATTATTATTATTAAATATGCAAGCATTTGCTCAAGAAAAATCAGATTCTGAGCAAAAAACCGACGATTCTAAGGTTATTGAAGAAAAAGTTGAAGAAGAACAAATACCTTTAGCTGAAAAACTACCAGTTTTGTCTCGTAAAAATCTTATTATTTATGAGTTTAACCCAGTTAAAAATAAAGATGGAATTGTTACTTTAGTAGAATTTAATGATTTAGGGTGTAAAGAGTGTCTTCAAAAATCAAAAGAATTTTATGCTCAACTAATTAAAGAAAATATGAGACATGTTAAAGTTATATATAAGCATGCAAATAGTAATAATTTAAATTTAGTTAATCAACTTGCAATTTCAGGTTTAGTCGCTGATAGTTTAGGTAAATTTTGGGAATTTAAAAAGCAAGTAGGGTTAAAGGATTATTCAAACTTTGATAATCAAATTAGTTTATTCTTAGAGCTGGGAGCGGATAAAAATAAATTAACAGATTTACTTAATGATTCTACAAAAACTTTATATCGAAAAATTGATGCAGATGCAAATTATGCATCTAGCTTAAAAAGTAAAACTGTACCTATGTTTTATCTAGATGGTTATAAAGTACAAGAAGACCTTACAATACCTGAAATTAACGAATATATTCAAACAAAAGTAGATGGCCACTTAAAAGCTGTTTATGAAGAGCAAAATAAATACAAGATGGGAAAATTCTAAAATGCCATTATTTACAAAAGATTTAGAAGTTTTAAAGAAAGACCTAGCCGAGCTTCGTCACTTTAAACACTTTTATGGCTATAGATCTGAAGAATTAAAATTAGAAGAATATGCAAGGGTTGATTATAACCTTAGCAATGAGGTTCGTGAGTATTTAGAGTCATTTGTTAAAGAACAAGAACAAGACCTTAACTGGTTTTCAAAATCATTACTAGACACAGTACCTGAAGAAATTAAGGATGATGAAAATTCAGACAATAAAGGTGAAGGTGCTGAAAAAACAGATTCAGAAAAAGAAGATGTAAAAGTTAAAGAAGTAAAAAAACCACGAAAAGATAATTCAAATAACTATTTTAAAGCTCCATCACTAGAGCTATTGTTTGAAAAAGTAGATTTTTATTCATATCAGCAGTCTCAACCTGCAGCAACTTTATTATTTAATGATGAAGTTAATGATATTGTAAAAAACCTAGATAGAGTTTTTGTTTTTGAGATTGAACGAATTAAAGCTAATAAATCGACATTTAGTAGTGTAGCTACACTGCCAAAAATTGAAAAAGTAAGAGCTAAAGTTATTGAAAATAAAATTAACGAAGCTGCTATTTTAATGAGTCGTTTTTATAACGAAAACAAGCAAGAAGTTATTTTAGGATATTTATACTCTGAAATTTTATATGCAAAAACAGCATTGGGTAATCAAAAATCATTATCTAAAGCTAGAGAAGTAGCTTCAACAGTTTGTTTCTTAACTGATAGAAGTGATGAAGAGCTAATTTCATACTACAGATATATTTATGTATGTCGTGAATTTAACTATGATAAAGAAAAATCTTTCCAATTATTTAGAGATTTTGTTCTATTAAATGAAGATAAAATTGTTTCTCCAACAGTCTTAACTCAAAGAAATGGTTTTTACTTAAAATGTTTAATTCTATTTTTACATTTTGATTTTAATAACTGGAATATTTATGAGATTGAATCAATCTATAGCTTTGTATATCGTTCTGTATCTGGAGGTGCATTTTATCTATACTTTATTAGACAAAACATGTTGCCTCATTTAGATACGGTTCGACATTCTAAATTTATTACAGTTGAAGAGAGTTTATATAACATAAAAAACTCTCATGAAAAGCTAATGCATAGTATTCATGAAAAATATGATACTGACGGTTTACCTAAAGATGGTTCAAAAAGTATGCATACAGTTGGGCAGAAGTATATACAGACTCTTTTCTTAAATGCTAAGTTACCGGATTTTTCAGATTATATTGTAAATACATCACTATCAGGTATTTCATATTTTGATAATACAGCAAATGATAGAATGATGCTTTCACTTGGTATGACAGAACATGATTTTTGGCGTTCATGGATTAGTAAAATTTCAGATGAATCTTCATTACAACGATCAGATATTATTCCATTAGAACAAGTTTTTGAAGAATCAACTCTTCTTGCAAAGTATGAGAAAGTTGCTATAAAAGCTTATGAGTATGAAATAGAAATTTATAATCGTGAAGAGTATCAAGAGATTAGGAATCGTTTAACAGATGTTACATCTAGAGGTATCATTAGTGTTATTTTAGGTGAAAATAAGTACTCTGTTTATGACTATGGCTTACAATGGACTGGTATTAAAGAATATTTTGTAAACTCTAGAATGGCAAGTGATCTTAAGTGTCAGTTAATTTCAGACTTATTATTACAAAAAGGTAAAGCTGGTTTACTTTGGAACTTAGAAGATCTTCAAATGATGTTAGAGGCAATTAGTTTAATTATTGATAATAAGCGAATTGGTTTGCAAGCTAGACTAGAGCAGATTATTGAAGCAGAAGAAGAGAAAAATGTTGATGATCAATATATGTCATTAACAGAGCATATATCTCTTTACTGGTGGTTATATGTATTATTAATTTCTTTACTTACTATTTTCTTTAAATTAATTTTATAAAAGTAATACTAATTGGGAGATAAAATATGAAAAAAGGAGCAATGTTTGGCTTAGATGCACGAATTGCACTAGCAATATTTGGAGCTTTATCGGTTATATCTGGTGCTGCATTATATAGTGCTATTAAACAATCTCGAGCAATTGCATATTTAACAGAAATGCAAGAGTTTGCAAAGGCATGGGAGCAGTTTTACTTAGATACAGGAGTTGAGTTTTTACACCATGCTACATCAGGTGGTAATTATTATGTATTTAAAGCAGGTGCATTAGAAAATAACCCAGGTGTTGATGGCTGGAAAGGACCTTATGCATCATCAGAAAATAGCCAAGGACATTTTAGACATATAATGATGCTATCTCCTGATGTTACATGGCCAGACTCTTCATTGCTTGATGGTTGGTCAGATGGTATTTGTACAAGTGGTAGAACTTGCGCTATTTGGACAAGAACATTTCCAGGTGCTGGTGAATTAGATGAATCATTAGCTACAGCAATTGATGAATATGTTGATGAAGGTGATGGTAAATCTGCTGGTTCATTTAGATGGGATGATGGCTATAGTTATAAAATTACAGGAACTAAAAATCCGCATGATTAAAAATTAATAAGCTCTGTACTTGCTACAGGGCTTTTTGCATGCTATATTAAGCACTATAAATCAGATATATTTAGGAGAAATTTATGAAAATAGTTTTTATGGGTAGCCCAGATTTTGCCTTACCTAGTTTAAAATCATTACATGAAAATTCAGATGTAGAAGTTGTAGCCGTTTTTTCTCAGCCAGCTAAAAAGCAAGGTAGAAAAATGCAACTTAAAGATACTGTAATTGCATCATTTGCTAAAGAAAATGACATTCCAGTTCATACTCCTGTTAAACTAGATGCCGAGCAAGTTGAAATTTTAGAACAATATAATGCAGACCTAATTTGTGTTGTTGCATATGGCTTATTATTACCTGAAAGCGTTTTAAATGTTGCTCCTTGTATTAATGTTCATCCATCAAGCTTACCTCGTTTTAGAGGTGCTGCTCCATTACAGCATACTTTAATTGCTGGTGATAAAACAACAGATATGTGCATTATGGCTATGGAAAAAGGCCTAGATACTGGTGATGTTTTTAAAAGAATTTCATATGAACTATCTGATGATACATATTTAGATACTCACCATGACTATATGGCATCAGAAGGTGCAGAGCATTTATTAGATGTTGTTTTAAACTGGGATAATTATAAAGATAAAGCAGTTAAGCAAGTTGAAGATGGTGTTATTTATGCTCATAAAATAGATAAATCTACACAAAAACTAGACTTTTCAAAAACGGCAACTGAACTTTATAACTTAGTAAGAGGTTTAAGCCCAGTACCAGGTGGTATTGTAAGTTTTGAAGATGTAAACTATAAAATTTATAAAACACAAGTAATCCTTCAAGACCATTCATATAAAAATGGCGAAGTAGTTTTTGCAGATAGAAAAAATGGCTTAGTAGTAGCTTGTGCAAAAGATTTATTAAGATTAGAAATTATTCAAAAACCAGGTAAAGGTAAAATGAATGATATTGACCTTTTAAATGGTTTAAAAATTAATATAGGTGATTGCTTTGACTAGAAATATTAAATTAACAGTAGAGTATGACGGTTCACGCTTTTTTGGTTTTCAACGCCAAGAAAAGTTAATAACTGTACAAGGAGAAATTGAAAAAGGTCTTAAAACTCTTACTGGGTTAGATCATAACTTAACTGTAGCAGGTCGAACAGATAAAGGTGTTCATGCTACTGCACAGGTGTGTAATTTTCATACAGAATGTAAGTATGAGTTAATTGCATTTTTAGATGGTATTAATAAATATCTACCAGATGATGTTAAAGTTGTAAAAGCTGAAGAAGTTGAAGAAAGCTTTAACTCTAGATTTAGTGCAAGAAGCAGAAGTTATGAGTACTATATTTTAAACCGTAGAGCGCCCTCAGCAGTTCATAGTAAAAGAATTACACGAGTTAAAGATCCGTTAGATGTAGATAAAATGCAGCAAGCAGCAAATGACTTAGTAGGTTATCATGACTTTTCATCATTTAGAACTTCAGTTTGCCAAGCTAAAACTCCATTAACAGAGCTTTACTCAATTAAACTAGAGCGTATTAAGTTTGGTGATGATTTAATTATTAAAGCAAGCATTCATGGTCGTGCATTTTTACATAACATGGTAAGAATTATCATGGGTACTTTAGTAGAAATTGGTAAAGGTACTGAAGATGTAGACTTTGCTAAAAAAGCCCTTGAAGCAAAAGACAGAACAAAAGCTGGCCCTACATTGCAGCCAGATGGTTTATTTTTTGTTGGTGTAAGCTATGAAGATAACGGTAAATTAAACCATGAAGTATATGATGTTCAGCCTGTGGTAAAACCAGATATTTCAGATTTATAAAAAAATGTTAATATATAAGCCTTTTCAAGTATTTGAAAGGGCTTTTTGCTTGCTAATTTGTTCATAATATTATAAAATATATACGAGATTATCTAATTACACTAAAGGAAAACTAAAAGTTATGCAATTAAATAGAGAAGATGTAAAAAAACTAATCGCTCATAGAGATCCAATTTTACTAATTGATAGAGTTGTAAACATTGATACAGAAAATGAAGAAATCCACGCGCAGTTTGATGTTAAAGAAGACTGGGATATTTTAGGTGGACACTTCCCTGGTAATCCAATTATGCCAGGTGTATTAACTGTTGAAGCATCAGCACAAGCATCAGCTGTTTTAACAAATACTTTATTAGGTAAAACATCAGAAGAAGTACTATTTTACTTTGCAGCAATTGAAAATGTAAGATTTAAAGCACCTGTTTTACCAGGTAATACTATTGATATGAAAGTAAAGATTACAAAAAGAAAAGCTTCAATCGTTAAATCAGAAGCAAAAATTTATGTAGATGATAAGTTAGTAACTGAGTGTGCTTTTACAGCAAAAGTTTTAGATAGATAATGTGTCGGTTTTTTAAATAAAATATTACGGAGAGAAATATGTCAAATATTCACCCAACAGCAATTATTGAAGAAGGTGCAGTAATTCCTGCTTCAAGTATTGTTGGTCCATATTGTATTGTTGGTAAAGATGTTAAGTTAGGCGAAGACTGCCACTTACATAGCCATGTTGTTATTAGAGGTAATACAACAATTGGTGATAAATGTGAAGTTTACCCATTTGCATCACTTGGTGGTAATCCACCAGACTTAAAATTTAAAGGTGAAGAAACATACCTTGAAATTGGTAATAATAACTCAATTAGAGAATATGTAACAATTAACTTAGGTACAGGTGCTGGCGGTGGCTTAACAAAAGTTGGTAATAATAACTTAATTATGCCGCTTTGTCATATCGCTCATGATTGCTTTGTTGGTAACAACATTGTAATGAGCCACAGTGCTATGTTAGCAGGCCATGTTATTATTGATGATAATGCTATTTTAGGCGGTATGAGTGGTATCCACCAGTTTACAAGAATTGGTAAAAACGCAATGATTGGCGGTGGTTCACTGGTTATTCAAGATGTTATTCCTTACGGTTTAGTTTCAGGTAATAGAGCTCACTTAGAAAACTTAAACTTAATTGGTCTACAAAGAAAAGGTTTCTCAAAATCAGAAATTAAAGATTTAAGACTAGCATATAGCCAGATCTTCACACCTGATGAAAGAACATTCAACGATAGATTAGAAGAAGTAGCAAAAGAATATGATGATAACCCACATGTTTTAGAAATTGTTAACTTTATTAAATACTCTAAAAAAGGAGTTTGTAAACCAAATGCAGATTAATTTAACTGATAAGAAAATTGGTATTTTAGCTGGTGGGGGTGACTTACCTGCAAAAATTATTGATAAATGTAAGCAAGATGGTAAAGAATTTTTTGTAATTACATTTAAAGACCAAGACAGACCTACAAACTATGATTCACTTGCTGTTAATGAAACAGCAGAGTTTGGTTTAGGTGCAGTAGGTGCAGTTATTAAAAAGCTAAAGCAAGAAAATGTAGAAGAGCTAGTACTAGCTGGTTACATTAAAAAACCTTCTTTATTTAATTTAAACCTAGATTTAACAGGTGTTAAAATTTTAGCAAAAGTTGCAGTTCATCATGATGATAAGCTTTTAAGAGCAATCGCTGATGAAATGGAAACAAAAGGGTTTACATTATTAGGTGCTCATAACTTATGTGATGATTTACTTATTGGTAATGAAATTCTTTCAGGTAAAAAGCTAGCTACTACAAAGTCAGATGATATTGTTTTAGGTATTAAAATGGCTCATGAAATTGGTAAGCTAGATATTGGCCAAGCAGTTATTGTTAAAGACAAAGTAATTTTGGGCGTTGAAGCTGTTGAAGGTACAGATGCTTTAATTGAAAGATGCGCAGCACTTAGAGGTAAAGATGCAAAAGGAGGTTTATTAATTAAAATGAGCAAACCTCAGCAAAACTTAAACCTAGATATGCCATCAATTGGTATTAAAACTATCAAAAAATTAGCAGAGCATGGCTATGATGGCGTTGTAGTTTCTGCAAATTCAACAATCTTTTTAGATAAAGATGAAAGCATTAAAGTTGCTGAAAAGCATAACTTACTAGTAGCTGGAGTTGATGTAAATGACTGTGAGTAAAACTAAAAAAACTATTATGGTAGTTTGTGCTGAAAAATCTGGTGATTTATTAGGTGCAAATCTTATTGAATCTTTAAAAAAAGAAATGCCAAACCACGAACTTGAATTTATTGGAGTAGGTGGTTCTGCAATGGTTAAGTCTGGCTTAAAGACTATTTTCCCTATGGAAGATATTGCAGTTATGGGCTTATTTGAAGTTATTCCTCATTTAAAAGTTATTTTTAAACGCATTAAGCAAACAGTTGCTACAGCATTAGATAAAAAAGTTGATATGCTGGTAACAATTGACGGAGCTGAATTTGCATTTAAAGTAGCTAAAGGTGTTAAAAAAGCTAATAAAGATATACCAGTAGTTCATTATGTTTCACCACAAGTTTGGGCTTGGAGACAAAACAGAGTTTATAAGATGGAAAAATTCTTAGATCATGTTTTAGCCTTATTCCCATTTGAAGAAAAGTTTTATAAAAAAACAAACCTTAAATGCACATATGTAGGTCATCCAATTATCGAGCGATTTACAGATATGATGCCAAAATCTTCTAAAAAGTCATTAAACAAAACTTTAAAAGTTGCGATTTTACCAGGTAGTAGAAAAAATGAACTTGCTCATTTATTACCAGTATTAGGACAAACTGTAGTAATGTTAAAACAACGCTTTAAAGATATTAAGTTTATTTTACCTGTTGCTGAAGGCTTTGATAAAAAGAACTTTGATAGATACTTTAGCCAATGCGAATATGTTGAAGGCGATGAGAAATTTAAAAAATTACAACAGTGTGATGCAGCAATTACTTGTTCAGGTACTGCAAACTTAGAACTAGCAATGCTTGGCTTGCCAATGGTAGTTTGTTATAAAATGAATAACTTAACTTACCAAATTGCAAAAAGAGTAGTTAAAGTTAAGCATATCTCGCCAGTTAATATTGTTGCAGATAAAAAAGTAGCTAAAGAGCTTATTCAAGAAGAATGCACAGCAAAAGCTTTAACAAGGCATGTTTCTCCATTGTTAAAAGAAACAAAGCAAAGGCATAAAATGCTAGAAGAGCTTAAGCTTGTTAGAGATAAAATGAGTATTGTTGAAGAGTCAGCAAGTGATAAAGCAGCTAAAGTTGTTGCAAGTTACTTAAAATAAATTATCAAATAAAAAATGGGCCTCGTAAGAAGCCCATTTATTTTATCGAACATTTCCACGCGCATTAATATCGTCAGACATGTAAATGCTTTGTTTATGTTCTTTGTATTCACCGATATCTAACCAGTATTCGAAGTTAGACTTAACAAAAGTCTTTCTTACTAATACTGTTGCTTTATGGGTATAAATTTTATGCCCATTCTTTTCTTTTATGCTAAGTTTAACATCTGAAACTAGCCTATAGTAGGCATAGTTTTCAAGGTGCTTATTATTATCAAGATCCTCAATTAACTGGCTCACAGCTTGTGGGTCAATTACAGTACTGGTTACCTCACTATTAACTGATGTTAATAAGTAAGGTCTTTCATGTTTATATTGTACTGTGGCAATATAAACAATTTCTTCTTTCGCATCCATCCTCTCATAATGAGGGGCTTGAGCGATATACATGAAGAAACCAAGAACCATAAACAAACCATAAAACATAATATTGTTCATCTTTTTTATCCTTTAAAGATGCATTAAGAGTATCGCTAACATATTCATTAGCGTTGAATAGGTAAATATAGTTATATATTTATGTGTTTTATTATTAAAAATTACCTGACAAAAATAATAATTTTAATACACTCTATAAATATTTGTTAAATAAGAATAATAGGGGATATGGATATGAATAAATATATTTTAACTTTGTTTGCTTTAATTATATCAGCACAAGCTAATGCCTTTAGCTTTTCAGACTTAACAGATTTATTTTCATCAGACGAACCTGAACAAAAATCTATAACAATGCCAAGTGCTGAAGAATTGAAAATAAAATCTGCAGCTACATCAATAACTAGTTTTTTTGACTCAAACTCGGTAATGAATATTACAGATGATCAAAAAGCTATGCTAAAAACATCATACGATTATTTAAAACAGCAAGAAATTACAGATCCAAAACTAAAAGAAGTTGCTGATAAAGCTATTGATTTAATAGATACTAGTGGTATTTTTAATGATAAAGTAGGTTTTGTTGATAGTTTAATTAGATAAGAAAAAAAGAGCTTAGATGCTCTTTTTTTTATTGAAATTATTTAAAGACTTTGCTAAAAGTCTGTGTTATTATTTTAATTAAGTAAATAATTTATAAAAATAGAGGTTAATATGAAAACAAAACTTTTTACAGTATTATTACTATTAGGCTTAGCAGTCTCTGCTAATGCTGAGGTTCAACAATCTGCAGAAAATCAAGATATAAAAAATAAAATGCAAGAAATAATGAATCAATATAATATTAAAATTACACCAGAGATGATTCAAGAACACCAGGCAAAAGTTGAAGAAATAATGAATAAGTCTTTAACTAAGCTTAAAGAATCTGAAAAATTTAAAGAGCTAAGCCAATTACAAGAAGTAGAAAACTTAATTGCTACTTATGAAAAGCTAATGTCTACAGAAATGAAAAATGAAGATATTAAGCAAATGATGGAAAAGCTAAAGCAGTTTATCGAAAGTAAGTATTCTTCAGCTTTACAGCAATATAATTCAAAAGAAGGCTTTTCACAATTAGATCAAAAACAGTTAGTTGAGTTTTTTAATAAAGCATTACCTGAAGGTAGGCAATTACCTACAGATGGTAACTTAACTGCCAATATTGCACAGCAATCGTACGAAATCTTAAAGAATAAGCAAATATCAGACCCTCAGCTTGCACAATGGAAAGAGAGGCTAGAGCAAATGATAGAAAAATCACCATTAATAACAAAAACAAACTAAAACTTAAAGAGCTTATATAGGCTCTTTATTTTAAGGCTAATATGTGTATGGTTTTAGTTATAAAACATAAAAAAATCAAATTACAAATATAAGTAATCTTATAATATTTTAATTGCATAAAAATTAAACAATATTTAAGTTTATAATATTGCAATTTAACATAATGAAAGCTATTATAAAAACATAACAAATAAATGTATTATTTAATAAAGGAAAAATAAAATGTTAACAGTATTATTATCACCATCTAAAAAGTTAGATGAAAGCAAATCAAATATTGCTAAAAGCAGCCAATTAACATTTAAAGACCAAGCTTTAGAGCTAGCACAAGTAATGAAAGGCTACTCTCAACAAGATATTCAAGACTTAATGTCACTATCTGATAAATTAGCAGAAACAAATTATCAACGATTCCAAAGCTTTAACCAAGAGTTTTCATTAGATAATGGTTCAAAACAAGCTTTATACCTATTTAAAGGCGATGTTTATGATAAAATGGATGTAGATAACTATAACGATGCAGACTTAGACTTTGCACAAAACCATGTAAGAATTTTATCGGGTCTTTATGGTTATGTTCGCCCCTTAGATTTAATTCAACCATATCGTTTAGAAATGGGTAAAAAAGTAGCAAATACTAAAGGTAAAGATTTATATGCCTTTTGGAAAAATCAAACAGTTCATAAAATTAATGAAGAAAATGCAAATGGTACAATTATTAACCTAGCATCGAACGAGTATTTTAAATCTATTGATACAAAGAAGCTAAAAGCAGACTTAGTTAATGTAAACATGAAACAAAATAAAAATGGTCAATTAAAAACCATTGGTCTTATGGCTAAAAGAGCAAGAGGGCTAATGGCAGACTATATTATTAAAAATAAAATTACTAAAGTAGAAGA
>PTJW01000080.1 GCA_002937495.1 Pseudomonadota bacterium
AAAAAACCACCCGTTATCGGGTGGCTTTTATTTGTAAGTAAATTATTTAGCTGCAAGAATTTCTCTGATTTTTGCTTCAATTTCATCAGCAGTTTCAGGGTTTTCTTTTAGGTAAGTTTTAACATTTTCTTTACCTTGGCCAATTCTTGTACCGTTGTATGAGAACCATGCACCAGCTTTTTCTACGATATCGTGTTGTACACCTAAGTCAATAATTTCACCAACTTTTGAAATACCTTCACCATACATAATATCAAACTCAACTTGCCTGAATGGAGGTGCTACTTTGTTTTTAACAACTTTAACTCTTGTTGAAGAACCTACAATTTCATCTTTATTTTTTAGAGTTGAAATTTTTCTAATGTCTAGTCTTACAGAAGCATAGAATTTAAGAGCATTACCACCTGTTGTAGTTTCTGGGTTACCAAACATTACACCAATCTTCATACGAATTTGGTTAATAAATACTACAGTACAGTTTGTTTTGTTAATTGTACCTGTTAGTTTTCTTAAAGCTTGAGACATTAAACGAGCTTGTAGACCCATGTGAGAGTCACCCATTTCACC
Organism: Pseudomonadota bacterium; assembly: GCA_002937495.1. Taxonomy (GTDB): domain Bacteria; phylum Pseudomonadota; class Alphaproteobacteria; order UBA1280; family UBA12223; genus UBA12223. The sequence continues at coordinate 568 of PTJW01000080.1, forward strand.
TTCAAGTTCTGCTTTTGGTGTTAATGCAGCTACTGAGTCAACAATAACCATATCAACAGCACCTGATCTAACAAGTGTATCTACGATTTCAAGAGCTTGCTCACCTGAATCTGGTTGAGCTACTAATAAATCTGCTACATTTACACCTAATTTAGCAGCGTATTGAATATCTAAAGCATGTTCAGCATCAACAAACGCACATGTTTTACCAGCTTTTTGAGCTTCAGCAATTGAGTGTAGTGTTAATGTTGTTTTACCTGATGATTCTGGACCATAAATTTCGATAATCCTACCTTGTGGAATACCGCCAATGCCTAAAGCTGAGTCTAAACCAATAGAACCAGTAGAAATAGCTTCAATGTTGTGTTCTGGTTGAGAACCGTCCATTTTAAAAATAGAGCCTTTACCAAATTGCTTTTCAATTTGAGACATAGCTGCTTGTAATGCTTGATTTTTATCCATCTAAAAAATATCCTTCATAGATTTATTAATAATTAAATTTTTTGTTATGAGTTGATTATATCATAATAAAAAAAAGAAACAAGCTTTTACTATTTTGCTATAATAAGATATGAAAAAAATACATATAAAAGCATGCTTTTTGCCTAAAAAATATACAATTTTTTATAAAATCTTGACAAGAAAAATAGGTTATTTTTAATTTTCAGGTTGCAATGTTATTTTTTTAGATTTAAAATGGATACTATAAGAAATGTAGATCGGTAAGATTTTTTTAAACCTGTTTGTCTCAATCAAAGGTTTTAGGTTTAAATTTCTTTACATATAATAATATAAAAATACAGGAGCTATTGGTATGGCACATTTAATTAATGTTGAAAATAAAACAGCAACGGTACTAATTGATAAAGACTTTAACTTTAAGACGCATAAGTCATTTACTAATTCAGTAAAAGAGTCGTTAGAGCAAGGCGCTAAAATTATTGTTCTAGAATTTAAAGAAGTTGAGTACATGGATTCAACAGCTTTAGGTCTGTTAATGGTAGCAAAAGACAACGCTGAAGGTGTTGACTGCGAAATTAAACTACAAAACGTTACAGGCTATGCAAGAAAAATTATTGAGATGTCACAATTTGATAAAAAATTTGAAATCTTAGGTTAATTTAAACTATTTGATAAATTTGGGGTAATTAAATAAAAATGGAAGAGTTTAAAAAAGCTAAGATATTAATTGTTGATGATCAACGACACAATAGAGATTTAGTTAAATTTTTCTTAAGCCAAGCTGGTTTTTCTAACTTCTTAGAAGCAGATACAGCTAGCAAAGCTATTGAATTAGCAAAAGAATACATCCCAGATATTATATTTTTAGATATTAAGCTTGAGGATGACTCTGGTTTTGATGTATGTAGAGAATTAAAAGAAGATGTTAAGTTAAAAGACATTCCTATTTTATTCTTATCTGCATTTAATGAAACTGAAAATAAAGTTATTGGTTATAAACTAGGTGCTGTTGATTTTGTTAACAAACCTATTAATCATTATGAGCTAATGGCTCGTACCCAGGTTCATTTAAAAAATGGCCAGCTTTTAAAACAGTTACAGAGTTACCAGCATCGTACAAGCCACGAGCTTGAAAAGGCAAAGAATACTCAAAATTCTATTATGCCATCTAAAAAGCAACTGAATGATATTGCTAATGCTCATAATATTAGTATTAATTCTGTATTCCAGTCATCTAGTGAATTAGCTGGAGACTACTGGAAAGCTTTAGATTTAGATGAAGAGCATGTAATGGTAGCATTAGCTGACTTTTCAGGGCATGGTGTTTATTCAGCACTAAATACTGTAAGGTTAGACTTGCTGATTGCTCAAGCAGATATAGAGATTTTAAAAAGTCCTAAAAAAGCTATTAAATATTTAAATAAACTACTTTATAAAGCTTTACCTTCAGATGAATTTTGTACTTTAATTTACATTGTAATGAATACAAAAACAGGTAAATGTGAATATGTAGCTTCAAACAGTCCTAATTTATATATATTAAAAGCAGATAAGACAGCTCCTGTGGCCTTATCAGCAAAAGGGTTTCCATTAGGTTTAACTGGTAAATTAGAAGATACAGACTTTACATGTGCAACATTTGAATTAGCAGAAGGTGATAGTGTTATATCTTATTCTGATGCTTTGGTTGAAGAGGAGCATAGCGATGGTTCAAGGTGGTTAGATGAAGGTTTAATAAATGTGTTAGCACAGGCTCAAACTCAATTTTTAGATTCTAAAGATAAGTTTGATTATGTTGTAGATACATTTAATAAAACTGCAGAAAAACCACTAACTGATGATTTAACTATAGTTAGCTTAGCTAGAGGAAAATAATAAATTTTAATAAAAGCAGCCTTAAGGTTGCTTTTTTGTTTATTAAAATACTTTGTAAAATTAAACAATTAGGCTATAATTTAGGTTGTAAATAATTAAAAAGGTGTTAATTAACAAGATGAGTTTAAAAATTCAGCAAGAGAAAATATCTCAAAAAGCTACAAAATTACAACTACAGGCATCACATCCTGAAAGTTCTGTTTGGGTGTCTGCATCTGCAGGTACTGGTAAAACTCATGTTTTAACACAAAGAATTTTACGTTTATTATTAAATGATCCAAGGCTTAAAATTTCAGAAGTATTAGCTATTACATTTACAAAAGCAGCTGCTATGGAAATGCAGAACAGACTTATTGAAAAACTAGCAGTATGGGTAAAAGCTAGCAATGGCGAACTTTTAACTGAGTTAGAATTTTTACTACAACGAAAGCCAACATTAAAGGATGTTATTTATGCTAGAACTTTACTAACAAAAGTTATTGATGATTCTGTGGGTTTAAATATTTCAACAGTTCATAGTTTTTGCGATACATTATTAAGAAAATTCCCAATTGAAGCAGGTATTCCTAGCTCATATACTTTAATTGAAGAACGAGATGTATTAAAGCTTTTAAGAAAGTCATGGTTTAAAGCTGTAAAACAGCAAATTGATACAAATAAAGAAGAATTCTCAGAAGTTATTAACTTAATGGGTGAACACTCATTAAACGATGCAGTATCAGCTATTTTAAATGAGAAGAACCGTTTTTATAAAATGCTTAGCGATAATGGCGGTATTGATGGTTACCTGCATTCATTAAAGCAAGAGTTTAACATTAGAACATTTAACGAAGATGAGCTAAGAAGTAGCATTTTAAACTTTGATGAAGCAAAGCATGCCCAATTAAAAGAAATTATGGATGTTTGTTACCAAGATGGTAAGGCAACATCAGTTAAATTAGCTGATAAGCTAGATATTATTTTAGCAAAACAAGGTACAGAAAAAGACCTTATCGCAGTTTATAAAGATATATTCTTTACATCAACAGGTTCAGTTCGTAAAACTTTAGTTTCTAAAAAGCCTGCAGCAATGCTTAGCTTTGATGTAGAAGATTTTAAAGAAGTTGAATGCACAAGAATTGATAACATCTTAACTTCAATTACAAATTTACAGAACTATAAAATTAGTAAAGTTTTATGTATTTTAGCAGATAAAATGTTTAGATTTTATAAAAAAGAAAAGTTAGATTTATCATATTTAGACTTTAATGATCTTATTGATTATTCTGAAAAATTAGTTAACAGAAGCGAAATTCAAGATTGGATTAGGTATAAGCTAGATAGTAAAATTAAACACTGCTTAATTGATGAAGCGCAAGATACAGATATGCAGCAATGGAATATCTTACATGGTATTATTCAAGAGTTTTACTTTGGTCAAGG
>PTJW01000081.1 GCA_002937495.1 Pseudomonadota bacterium
TTATACGATGCAGATATTACAGTTAAAGCCGAGCTTGATACTGTAAAAGTTGATTTAACAGAAGCCTTAAAATGGAAAAAAGGTGATGTGTTAAAATTAAATGTTAAACCAAATCAACCAGTAAGATTGCACCTTGAAGGCATTACTACATTAATTGGGCAGGTTGGTAATGTTGACGACAAGTTAGCCGTTAAAGTGTTACGAACTCTATCAGATGTAAGTAATCAAGAGGAAGATTAATTGTACATGGCAAAAATTATTTTAGATATTTTCTTAATTCTGTTATTTATTGGCTTAGCTGCTTTGCAGGTCTATGTTTTATTTAGAGTAAAAGAATTAAAAGAATATTATGTAGGATTTATGAAATCACAAGATGATTTTATGCGTTCTATTGAAAAAGCGCGACAATCGTTAATGATTGTTAATTCACAAGCAACAGATATTTTACCAGAGCTAAAAAAGCATATTGAAGAGTCAGATACTTTAATGCAAGATTTTAGCTTTGTACTTGCAAGAGCAAATAAGAAGATTGAAACTTTACAAGACTTATCTGCGTTATCTTTATCTAAAGAAAATACAGCTAATGTTCAGCAAGAATTACCAGTAGCGGCGCAAACGCCAGTTACTCCTGTTAATAATTATGCTCAATCAACTTATCAGGATCCAGCTGCAGAAAATGCAGACTATGACCCTTTGCTTGCAAGGCTAGAACAAATTGAAAAGCAAGAGCAAGCTGAAAAGCAGGATATTGACTTTTTAAAGTCTGATAATAAAAGACATCAGCAACAGCAAGAGCTTATTGAAAAAGCTTTAAAGGAGATTTTATAAAAATGTTTAAAACATTACTTTCATTATTATTATTGGTTGGTATTTCAAACATAGCTTATGCTCAAGAAGTTAAGCCTGCTGAAATAAAAGTTGAGGATAAGGTTTATCCAACACCAGCTAATGCTACATTTAAAATTCAGAAAAAAGACTTTTCTGAAAATGAAGTGATGATTTTACAATCTTTAGAAGCTAAAAGAGTTGAGCTTGAAAGAAAGGCTCAGGTTTTAATGGTTAGAGAAAAGCTAATCGACTTATCAGAAATTAAATTACAAGATAAAATTACAAAACTAGAAACTTTAGAAAGATCTATTAAAGATTTACTAGGAGAAGTTTCGAAAAAAGAAGAAAAAAGGCTGTCAGATTTAGCAATTGTATATTCAGAAATGAAGCCAGCACTTGCAGCTGAGAGGTTAAATATTTTAGATGAAATTACAGTTTATGGTGTTTTAAAGCGCATGAACTTTAAAAAATCTGCTAAGATTTTAGAGAAGATGAATATACAAAAAGTTAAGGTTATTTCTAGAATGCTTGCAGAAAAGACACTATTGCCTGTGGTTTCTCAATAAAATAGTTGATTTTTTTTGAAAAAGCTGTCAGACTTCTTGTTAATAATAATAAACATTTACGGGGAGTAAAAGTAATATGGCTGTAGATAAAAATATGAGAATTCTTGTAGTTGACGATTTCCAGACTATGAGAAGAATTGTTATTAATCTTCTAAAACAGTTAGGTTTTTCTAACGTTGTTGAAGCATCAGACGGTAGAGAAGCTTTAGATAAAGTTAAAACAGATAAAATTGATCTAGTTGTTTCAGACTGGAATATGCCAAACATGACAGGTATTGATTTTCTTAGAGAGCTAAGAGCAGATGAAAAGTACAAAACTTTACCATTTATTATGGTTACTGCTGAAGGTAAAAAAGAAAACGTTATTGCAGCTGTTCATGCAGGTGTAAGTAACTATGTTGTTAAGCCTTTTAATGCTGCAACATTAAAAGAAAAACTTATTAAAGTTGTAGGTGAATTTTAAATTAGGAGTGTTTAACTTATGGTAAACAAAAAAACTGTAGAAGAGCAAATTACAAGACTAGAAGGTAGCGACCAAGAAATGGTTCCAATGAGCCAAGTAAGGGAGCTTATTGATTCTATTAAATCAATGTTTGAAGGTGACTTCGAAGAAATTAACATTGAGCTATACGGTGAATTAGGTGAATTAGCAAAGTATATTAACAATGCTAAAAAGGAACTGCAAGATTTCCAACCTAACACATTATCAGATGAAAAATTACCAGATGCATCTGATCAGTTAGCTGCTATTGTTTCTACTACAGAAGAAGCTACAAGAAAAATTATGGACTCATGCGATGAAATTAACTCAATTCATGAAAGAGTTAGAGATAGACTTATTAGCATGGACCCACAATTAGATCCAGACGCTTTAGCATCTGTTGAAGATGCATTAATGGAAGCACAAACTTCATCAATGCAAATTTATGAAGCATGTACATTCCAAGACTTAACAGGTCAAAGAATTCAAAAAATCGTTGAAACTTTAAAAGAAGTTGAAAGACAAGTTCTAAGAATGGTTATTATTTTCGGTTTAAATAACGAAAATGCTAAGCAAATTGACGAAGAGAAGAAGAAAGAGCTGCAAAGTGATGCAGAACTTCTAAATGGTCCTCAATTACCAGGTAACAGCTTAGAGCAAGACGATATCGACGATATCTTAAATCAACTATTATAAAGGTTAACCCCTTTATAATAGTTTTTATTCTACTTCTTAAACAAAAATAATAAAAATAGAAAGAAGCTTTTGTGGATAAAATTAAAGTACTTATAGTTGATGATTCTGCTTTTATGCGTAATATCTTAGAGAGAATGATTAAGTCACACTCTCAAATGGAGGTTATTGGTAAAGCAGAAAACGGCCTTGAAGCTGTAGATATGGTTAAGTCTTTAAAACCAGATGTGGTTACTTTAGATATTGAAATGCCAAAAATGAATGGCTTAGAAGCTCTAAGAGTAATTATGAGAGATAGCCCAACTGCGGTTGTTATGGTTTCAAGTTTAACTGAGCAAGGCGCAACAGAAACTATTCAGGCTCTTGAATTAGGAGCTGTAGACTTTATTCCTAAGGCTTTAGATAATGCAGCAGAAAATATTTTTAAAAAGGCAGACTTTGTACAAGATAAAATTTTAGCAGCATCAAAATCTAGAGTTCAAGGTAAAGCATCAAGATTTGTTCAGCCTGTTAACAATAGAGTAGCAGAAACTGAAAAAGTTGTTATGCCAAAAATGACTGGTTACCTGAAGCGTGCTAGTTATAAAAAGAATCCACAAATTTTAGTTATTGGTTCAAGCACAGGTGGGCCAAAAGCTTTAAGTGATGTTGTTTCTAAATTAAATCCATCTTTAAGAATACCTACGGTAATTGCACAACACATGCCTGAAGGTTTTACAAATGCATTAGCAGATAGAATGAACAGAAGCTATCCGATTAGTGTTAAAGAGGCTCAAGATGGTGAGGTGCTAAAAGCAGGTTGGGTGTATGTTGCACCAGGTGGTAAGCATTTAAGAATAGAAAAAAGATTAAGTTCTTTATGTGCAAAAGTATCTGAAGATAAGGGAGAAAGCCCATTTAGACCATCTGTAAATGTATTGGCAGAGTCTGTTAATAAAGCGGTAGGCGGTGATGCAATTGCTGTTATGCTAACAGGTATGGGGTCTGATGGAGCTAAAGAGTTTAAACGCTTAAAAGAATCGGGCGCGTATATTATTACTCAAAATGAAGAGACATGTACGGTATATGGTATGCCAAAATCTGTTGTAGAGCTTAATGCAAGTGATGAAGAGCTAGCAGTTACAGATATTCCAACAGTATTAAATACAATGATCAAATAGGCTGTTTATAAAAAATAAAAAGAAAAAGGGAATTATGCTATGGATATGGATCAGTCAGAATTACAGGAAATTTTAGAAGAGTTTGTTACTGAAGCTGAAGAAGGCCTTGAAGACCTTGAACAAAATCTTATTTCATTAGAGTCATTAGCTCAAAATGGAGAAACAGATGCTGAAACAGTTGATATTATTTTTAGATCTTTACACACATTAAAAGGTGGTGCAGGTTTCTTAGGTTTAGTTAGAATGCAAGAATTAGCACATGCTGGTGAAAACTTACTTGATGAAATTAGAGCTGGTAAAGTTAAAATTACAGTTGAAGTAATGAATGCATTATTAACAACAAATGATTTATTAAAAGAACTTCTTGATGCAACAAAAAATCAAGAAGATGATAGTGGTATTGAAACTGCAGAAATTACTAAAGAATTAGTTAAACTAGCAGGTACAGAAGAA
>PTJW01000082.1 GCA_002937495.1 Pseudomonadota bacterium
CCTAATGGACCAGTAGAAACATCAACACCAGCTAAATGCTCAATTTCAGGGTGGCCAGCAGTTTTAGAATTAAATTGTCTGAAGTTTTTTAAATCTTCAATTGAGATATCTTTATGGTCAGCCATATAAAGTAATGAGTATAATAATGCACTAGCATGACCATTAGATAATACAAATCTGTCACGGTTAATTGCAGTAGGATTGTTAATGTCAAAATTTAAGTGCTTAGCGTATAATACTGTTAAGAAGTCACTCATGCCAACAGCAGCACCTGTATGGCCTGATTTAGCATTGCTTACTGTTAGTGCTGATAAATACTTTGTGTAGTTACTAATTTTTTGAAGATCTTTATACATAATTAAGATAAATTTCCTTTGTATTTTTTATTTGAAATTTTTAGTACTAGATAGTATATTAGAATAAAACGGTATAAATTAAAAGAAGTTTTTAAAAATATGAATCACACAATTAAACAATCAGGTATTTTAAGACTAAAAGCAGCAGTTGAAGCTTTAGATGAAAAACTTAGCAAATCAAAAGTAATTAATTCAGAATCTGCACTATCAGATAACGCTACACGAATTGATACAGAGATTCTAAAAGCACTTAAAACAGAAAACGCTGATTTAAAGAATAAGCAAGCTGAAGCTAAAGAACAAATTGCATCTTTAATTAAAGAGTTAAAAGAACAACTGTAAGGTATAAATACAATGACAAAAAACATAGATGTAAGAGTAGGTAGAAAAACATATTCTCTAGCTGCAGAAACAGACCAAGATAAAAAAGATCTTATGAAGGCAAGTGCTGCATTAAATACACTTGCAGATCAGTTTATTCAGGCTAACCCGCAAATGTCTAACGAAGAGGCTTTAATGCTAACAGCTATAAGTATTGCCCACGAGTACGAAAGACTTAAAGAGAATAAACACTCAGAAGAGAGAATGCTAGAGCAACTACATAACTCTTTAGCAGAAAAATTAGAAAACTTATTATAAAGAAATTAGAAGATTAGAAAGTAAATTATGTCACAATATACAAATGTATTATTTGTTGGGGATATCTCTGGCAAATCAGGTAGAAAAGCAATAGCAGATCATTTACCAAAACTTAAAGATAAATATAATCTAGACTTTACTGTAGTAAATGCAGAAAACTCAGCAGGAGGCTTTGGTATTACACAAAAGATTGTAAAAGAGTTATTTGATTATGGCGTAGATGTTATTACACTAGGAGATCATGCATGGGATAAACCTGAAGCATTTGAAATTGTAGAGAATAACCATAAGGTATTAAGACCACACAATTACCCTAAAGGAACACCAGGTAGAGGTTTCCATATTTATACAACAGATAAAGGTGTAAGAATTGCAGTAGGTAATTTATTAGGTAGAGTGTTTATGTCTACTAATGTAGATTGCCCGTTCCAGGCATCAAAAGCTTTACATAGAGAATATAGAATGGGTACAGACTATGACCTTATGATTTTAGATAATCATACAGAAGCATCATCAGAAGCTGTTTGTTTAGGTGAAGTGTGGGATGGTAAGGCAAGCTTAGTAGGTGGTTCACATACTCATATTCCAACTGCAGATGCAATGATTAAACCAAGAGGTACATTATACCAAACTGATACAGGTATGACAGGAGTATATAATACTTCATTAGGTTGCGAGTTTGCAGGCCCAGTTAAACAGTTTGAAACTGGTATTCGTCAAAAGAAAGTTATTGCAACTGGCGAAGGTACACTATGTGGCCTATACGGTAAGTTTGATAATGATACAGGTAAATGTGTAGAATTTAAAATGATCCGTACGGGTGGTTATTTACCAGATACAGAAGCTTAAGACAAGTAGGAGATTACAACATGAAGAAACAAGCCTTATTATTATCTATGCTATTAGCAAGTTTTAATGTTAATGCCTTTGATATTTCTAAGGCTCGTTTAACATGTGATAATTTAAAACCTAATGCTACATATCAAGCAGTATGTGTTACAGGTAATAATGAAGATGAAGACTGTAGAGGTTACTATGTTACTGAAGGTTTTGGGCAAATTAAAAAAATGCCAAATCTATTAAGTAATAAACCATTTTTTGTTAAAGCTGCAGATCAAAAAATGAGTGATATTTTAAACTGTAAATATTTTAATGCTTATTTAGTAACTTCAAACTCTCCAACTTTAGAGCTTTATTCTATTGATGCAAACAATCAAAAAGTTCCATATAAAGTTAATAACAATGTTTTACATAAGCAAAAAGGCAAGCTTTTAATCACTTTGACAAATTTAGCATTAATGAATAAGTCTTTAGCTCAAAACGCAATTGATAGTATTGAAAATGCCATTGATGAGTATACAAATGCAGACTTTGAAAGTATATCTGATGATAAATCACAAATTATTATTGAAGATATAACACTTGCAGAGGTTTTAATGATTAAATACTTATATCAGCCTCAAACATTTAAGTATGTATTTACCGATGAAACTTTAAAACAAAATATTTATTTTTATTAATTAAAAAAAACACCCTTTATTGGGTGTTTTTTACATGAAGTTTATTAATTTTATAATTAATAAATGAACTGGGTAAAATAAGTACGCAAAGTATTTATTAATTTTAACAGTATAATTTAATTTTAATTTATTTATTAAAATTAGTAGAGGATATGAAGATAATCCAACCAGTGCTAAAATACTGCCATCTAATATATTTTCACCGCTAACAAAATTCATTAAAAATGCAATTGCAATAGTCATTACTATATTTTTTAATTCTTTGTTTTTTAATGCTAAATATGTAAATGAAGTTAGCAATAATCCAAATGAATTATACTCTATATATTGTGTTAAAGGTATAAGTATAATTGGAGTTAAAATTAAAACTTCATTTTCTCTATTGTACTTTTTTATAAGGTTTGACTCTGAAAAATTTATAATCATTAAGCCAGCTGCAAGTGTAAAAAATATATTTAGATAAATATGTTCAAAGCAGTAAACATATATAGGCTGTGATATTGCCGCAAATAATAAAAGTCTATTAATATATAGGTTTTTATTTTTTGTATTGTGCATATAGTTATAAACTAAAATAAATGATAATAGAATAAATGTATATCTACCAAGGTATAAAATATATTCATAACTTGTAATATCAAGTATTTTATACGTATGGTCTATAGCCATACATATTAATGCAATGTATTTTGCAATATTAATAGTATTTGATGATAAGTTCATATTTTAAAGCCTTTATATTTAAATTAATTCTAACTTAAAATAAAGTAAAAATCAAAAAAAGATTATTTATTTGTAACCAAATTTAATTTTACTAAGCATACTAAATATATAAGATGTTTTTACCTTTAATAATTTATTAATAGAAGAGGTATTTAAAATGAAAAAATAAAATTATTACAGTGTTGGCTTTAACAGTAGTTGCATCATCAGTAACAGCTAGTATTAATTTTTATTCATTAAATGTATAACTCATTTTATGGTTTGATTTTATATATAAATACTAAAAAAATGCTCCTAATTATAGGAGCATTTTTTTAATTTGCTTTAATTCTTAAAGTTATTTTATTGCTAGTATGATAAAGTTTATTCGCTAAATCATATAGACTTGCCTCAATTAACTCATTTTTAAGAATAGGGCTTACGTTATGATGATAATAATCTAAACACTTAATAGCTTTATGTTTAAAAAATAAAGTTTTAGAGTTTTTAATATCATTTGGCGAATATGCAGATAATGCCTGAGCAAAATCGTTTTTTGCATAAACTTCCATAGGGTCTATATACATAATTTAAATAACCATAAAAGTAATATTGAAATGTCTTTTTTATATCAGTTATATTATTTTAATGCAATAGATTTTATAATAAAAAAGAACTCCCAAAGGAGTTCTTTTTTTAGTTGCAGTTAGGGTTTGCTTGGTATGTTAGTTTAAAACTACAAGCTTCATTTTTATTTTTAGAAATAAAGTTTAACTTAAGTTTTGTGATTTCACCTGAACCATATTTAACTAATAAGGTTTTTTGAACGTTTTTATTTGGATGAGCAATGATAAAAGTTTTTTTGCTTCTATCTGTCATGCTGTACTTTTGGCTAATGTTCATATAATCAGAAATTATCTCAACATCTTTATTGCT
>PTJW01000083.1 GCA_002937495.1 Pseudomonadota bacterium
AACCACGCCCTGCAGTTCAACCAAGTGAAGATGAATTAAAACACCATTTAGAATATACAAAAGGCGGCTGGATGTAATTATGTTAAAAAAAGGTGCAATGTTTGGACTTGATGCTCGTATAGCACTAGCTATTTTGGGAGCATTATCGGTAATATCAGGAGCAGCATTATATAGTGCTATTCAAAGTGCAAAAAATACTTCAACTATAGCTCAGTATGAAGAAATTTCAAAAGCAGTAGTGCATTATTCATTAGATACAGGAGTTGATCTGTTAGGTAGATCTGGTGCTGAATTTGAATTAACAACAAAGCATTTATTTTCTACAGATGGTTCAGCTAATTGGAAAGGTCCTTATATTTCTGGAGACTCTACAACAGATTATTATTTTAAATTACAAAATAATGGAGCATCATACTTTATTTATAAATGCGATAATACATTTGGTAATCAATTTTCAAAACCTAGTTGTGATACTTGTACAAATAAAGAAGATTGCGGAGTTTGGATTAAAAGTAACTTTTTAGGAAGTGTTGCTCAAGTAGAAGATTTAGATGAATTAATTGATGGCTCTGATGGTTATGATAAAGGTAAGTTTAGAGTATTATGGGCGGATGCTACTCCAACAGATAATTTACGAACATATTACTATATTAAACCATCGTTTTAAGTTCTTGAAAAATAAAAGGTAAGCTATTATAATATGCTTACCTTTTAACTTACATGGAGCGTTTAATTGTATGTTATTAACTAATATGCAAACGGCCGTAATACCTAAACTGTATAACGGCAGACAAGGCGAATTTATTGCCAGTCATCAAATAAAGTTATTAAATGGTAATGCGAGCTTTTATTTTGCCGATACAGTTAACACTGATAATATCAGAGCTGAATATAGTGAAATGAAGGTTCTTAGCAAACAGCGAGTTTTAGATTTTATTGCAAGTCTTAATAACTTAAACTCAACAGCCTACAGTATCGCAATTAATCAAGCAAGCAATATTGACTTTATTGTTCATCTTAAAACTAAATTAGCATTGCTTGATGTTTATAATGAATCAAACGAGCAAGTAACACAGCTTAATTTAAATGATATTGAATTGCTAATTGCTGTACGCAACCACGAAGCTATTATGCTAATGCCGTCAAATAACTATTTTAAGGTATATTATTCATGCCGTAGTAGTTACCCAAAGTGTTACACGACTAATACAGATTTAAAGACATATTTTGATGAAGCTTAAGTACGAAAAAAGAGCCTGCAAATGCAGGCTCTTTTTAATATTTGTAATGCTTATCTTTCAACAGTTAAAGCAACACCCATACCACCACCGATACATAGTGTAGCTAAACCTTTTTTAGCATCACGGCGTTTCATTTCGTGTAGTAGAGTTGTTAGAACTCTAGCACCTGAAGCACCAACAGGGTGACCAATAGCAATAGCACCACCGTTAACGTTTACTTTGCTTTCATCCCAGCCCATGCCACGGTTTACTGAAATAGCTTGTGCAGCAAAAGCTTCGTTAGCTTCAATTAGGTCTAGTTCTTCATGTGTCCAACCAGCTTTTTCTAAAGCTTTTTGGCTTGATGGAATAGGGCCTGTACCCATAATAGCATGCTCAACACCTTCTGAAGACATTGACTTAATAGTTGCTAAGATTTCAACACCTCTAGCTTCTGCTTCTTCTTTAGACATTAATACTAATGCAACAGCACCGTCGTTTAATGTTGAAGAGTTAGCAGCTGTAACTGAACCATCTTTTTTGAAAGCAGGGCGTAGTGTAGCTAGTTTTTCTAGTGGAGTTACTCTGATATTTGTATCTTCAGCGTAAATAATAGGGTCTGCTTTTCTTTGTGGAACTTCTACAGGTACGATTTCATCTTTAAACTTACCTTCATCTTTAGCTTTTTGAGCTTTAGATTGTGAAGCAAATGCAAAAGCATCTTGATCTTCTCTTGAAATTTCGAATTTCTCAACGATGTTTTCAGCTGTGATACCCATGTGGTAGCCATCTGTTGCATCTGTTAGAGCGTCTAAAATCATAGTGTCTTGGAATTTAGTATCGCCAAATTTAACACCGTCTCTCATGTGCATTGTATGTGGAGCTTGAGACATTGACTCTTGACCACCAACAACTGCAATTTTAACATCGCCAGCTTTAATTGCTTGAGCACCTAACATAACAGATCTTAAACCTGAACCACAAACTTGGTTAATTGTCATCGCTGGGATTGTTTCAGGGATACCTGCTTTAACAGCAGCTTGTCTTGCTGGGTTTTGGCCACATCCAGCTGTTAATACTTGGCCCATAATTACATCATCAACTTCATTTGGTGACACATTTGCTTTTTCTAAAGCGCCTTTAATAGCAATAGAACCTAGCTGAGCTGCTGAAAAGTCTTTTAGTGGACCTAAAAATGGAGCAACTGCAGTTCTAACTGCTGATACAATAACTACATCTGTCATAATAGATTGTTCTCTCTTTGTTATATTGTTGTTATTAACATGTACTTAGTGATGATTTTTTCTGATAATAATCCTATATATTTAGTCCTACCACAAAAAATCTAAGGATATTTTACATTGTTTATATTTATATTGCAAGGATAGGGCAAAAAAAAATAACCTTTCGGCTATTTTTTATTCTTTATATTATTAGCTTATTTTATTTATGGTTGATTAAGCAGAGGCATCATTTGATAAAATGCAATAGGGTTGCTTGTTCCGCCACCATACCAGTTTACACGAAGTTTGCCTTTATCATAGCCATCGCCACCGTCAATCCTTTCATCAAGTATAGCAGCCATAGCAGCAGCGTTATCACCAAACTCTGCATTTAAATGTGTTTTTAAGAAGTAATAACATGTTTTACCACTCGTACATGTTGTACCGGCACTACTTGTAGTATTACCCCAGTCTTCATTTGATATAAAGTAAACCCAGAAAACAAGACCAGTATCAGAAGGTCTAATAAAGTGTTCTTCTACTGCATCTTTTTCTGCGCTTAAATAAGGGCCTTTCCAACCTTCTTTTGCAGATTCTAATAATTCAAGAGTTAATTTTTCTTGACTACTACTTTTATGGTTTTGAATATCTGAACCTGTATCAAGTAAATATGCAGTTAATGACTTTTCAAATTCGTTAAAAATAGTTAGTACTTTAACAACTTTAGCTTCTTGAATAGCAGAGTATAATGCAGCACCTGAAATAACAGATAGCGCACCAAAAATAGCTAAAGCAATTCTAGCATCTAAACCAAACATCGCACCTTTTTTATTAAACATTTTTCTACCCTTTATTTATGGTTGATTAATCATTGGCATTAACTGATAAAAAGCGATAGGGTTAGTGCTCATTCCTGTATAAGCATTAGCTCTAAATTTACCAGCTCTTAATCCATCGCCATTGTCCAATCTTTCATCTAATTGTTTTATAAGATTTTCAAAATCTGAATATGATTTATTTAAATGTGTTTTTAAATAATAAGAACATGTTTTGCCAGCTGTACATGTATCGCCTGAAGATGAAGTATCAGATCCTGTCCATGTATCTGTTTTTTCATAATGTAGCCAAAATGTAAGGCCAGTAGCTTCGTCTGTAATATAATGGTCTGCAGCTGATGTTTTTTTATATGGAAGATAAGGACCTTTCCAACCAGTTTTTGCTGACTCTACTAGTTCCAATACTGTTATTTCATGACCTGGAGCAGAATGAATAGGCATGTCAGACCCTGTATCAATTAAGTATGAAGCTAAACCTTTTTCAAACTCATTAAATGTTGTAATAATTCGAGTAATTTTAGCTTCTTGAATAGCTGAATATAATGCAGCACCAGAAATAACAGATAGGGCTCCAAATATTGCTAAAGCAATTCTAGCGTCTAAACCAAACATTGCTCCGCGTTTGGTATATACGCAGCTACCGTTTGCTCCTTCTGGAGCTTCACTATGCCTGCTCGCTAAAAACAGTTTCCCAAATTGTTTTTTTAACGCCCGACAGTCTAAACCAAACATTGCACCTTTTTTATTAAACATCTATTTGCCCTTTTTATTTTTATTCGTGAGGATTAATTTCTAGTACTTTAAATATTTTACCCATTTCTTCTTCTGAAAGCAACT
>PTJW01000084.1 GCA_002937495.1 Pseudomonadota bacterium
TTAAAGAGTAGCTTTAAATCTCTTACTACATTTGTTAACGAATTTGATATTCCTTCTCTTGAAGAACTTATATCATTCGCTTTTGCATTTGTTATTAGTAATAATGAAATTGCAAATATATATATTGCTTTTCTCATAATACACACCCCTAATTTATTATACTCTTATTAATAATATAGAATAACCCATAAATTGACGCCAAACAATTTAAAAATAATTTTTTATATATTAACTCAAATAAAAAATATCCCTTAATAAACTTTGTTATCAAAGGATATTTTACTTATTTATTATAGTGGGTTTGCAATAATACCACCTTGCCCTTTACGACATTTCTTACTTGTAATTCTTGCATAGCCATCTTCACACTTAAGTGTAATAGTACCTGTACCACTCCATGTTGCTGCAAATGTTGCAGACCTACCATGTGATAAAGTACTCTTTCTAATATTACCACCACCTGCAGGAGCATAATATTCTGCACAATAATCTCCACGAACTGTCCAACCCATTGGGTGACTTATTGAACATGGCTTACATGCTCTTGCAGAACATACCTGCCTTGCATCTGCAGAACCTGCACAGTTTGAGTTACCTACTGTTGATCCTGTTCTTTCATTAATACACTTATAGCTACGAGTTTGTGAACCACTTGTTCCACAAGCTGTTGCAGAGCAATTACCCCAGTTACCGTAACTCCATTTAAATGTATCTTTACATGGAGCATTAGTACATGCTTTAGAGTAATAAGGAGAACCTGAACACTTACTGTTTGAAACAGTTGAGCCTGTTCTGTTATTGATACATTTGTAACTACGAGTTTGCTGACCTGATGTTCCACAAGATGTTGCTGAACAACTACCCCAGCCACCATAACTCCAGCTATATGTGTCTTTACATGCAGCTGTTGAACAGTTTCGTGAATAATAAGCAGAGCCTGAACACTTATTATTTGAAACAGTTGCTTTTGTAGAATCATTAATACACTTATAACTACGAGTTTCTTTACCTGATGTTCCACAAGCTGTTGCTGAACAACTACCCCAGCCACCATAACTCCAACTATATGAGCAAGACCTAGCATAACAAACTTGGCTTGTTGTTGGCACAGTGCCTGAACAATTGCTACCAGCAACTGCTGCATTTGTTCTACTATTTACACATGTTACAGTTCTTGTTTGATAACCGCTTGTACCACATGCCTTAGCAGAACAACTACCCCATGTTCCAACTACATATCTAAATGTATCGCATGATGAATTTGCTGATGAAGGTTTAGATTTACCATTACAGTTTGAATTATCAACTTGAACTTCTTTATTTAACTTATTTTTATAATAACAGCCATATATTTTACCGTATAAACCTGTTGTACTACTACAAGTTTTTGTGTAACCATTAAACTTCCAGTAATATTTAATTGATTGACCTGACGCATGCTTTTGGCATTTATGGCTACTATTAGAGTCTGATACTCTATATTCATCTCTAGCAGGAATACAGTCTGCTAAAATATCAACATCTTGACATTTCCACTCTGTACCCGTCCAGTGGATATTTTGAGAGTCATAATTACAGTATTTTAGTTCTTTCACAGTTGACCTACCATGATCTAGCACTGTTGGATTACGCTCTCCCTTACTAGACCTATCTACTAAGTCTTCAACATTTTCTTTTAATATTTTAGTTTCTTCAATATTACTCTTTAAAGAAACATCTACATTAAAAAAATAACCTTTTAATGTTGCTACTGCATCATTTAAAGAACTTGAAATATTTGCCCTTGATGAAGCAATATCATTTTCATTAGCCTGCCCTACAGAGGCAAAAAATAAACAAAATAATACTAAACAATAGTTTTTCATACATACAACCTTTATTTAATTTTTTAATATATACACATATATAATAGCATATAAATTTTCAACAAAAAACCATAATATTTATGTTAATACCTGATATTCAAGCAAAATATCCACAAAAAAAGTAAGCATAAGCCTACTTTTTTATAGTTAATATGCATTTTAAAGCTCATATTTTTACTTATATCTTTATAGTTATCTAGATTATATTCTGTACTTGATGGATTTTTTGCTTTTGTTGATATATTAATAACCTCTGCAGAGGCGCGCACGACTTACCACTAGCAACAAAAACGCTGAACATATAAATTTAAACATCACACATCTACCTAACTCTAATATTATTATATAGCAGTATAACATTTTTTATTTTACATATAAAAAAGCTCTGAATAAATCAGAACTTTTTATAATTATCTTTCTCTACCTGTTGGTAAAATTGAGAAACCAAATAAGAAATCAAGTGAATCTTCTGTATCATCATCATCAGATTGTTTCTTTCTAACTTTAAATGACAAATTATAGCAACATTTTTTAAGTACAGCCTCAACTTCTTGAGTTAATGTGATATTGTCATACATATTTCTTTGAATTCTACCTTTTAAAGCTAAATCTTCATTTAAGTTATAAAGAGCATATAAGTTAATTTCTTCAGAGTCATCTCTTAAATATGAGTGAGTTAATCTAATATAATCTTTCTCTAAGAATCTATCTTCTGTTAGATACTTACTATCTTTATGTAGTTGAATATATGAATCAACTCTTTGTGTTGCAAAACCATTTGAGTCAAGCCTAAAGCTTGTTCCTGTTAATAAATATTCGTTTGGTTCAACTTTAACAAAACCTACCCAGTCTGAGTTTTTATTATTTGAGCTAACCCCATCAGAAATATATTCTTCTTTTTCAGAAAAGTTATATGACTGACCAATAAATGCTTGTAAGTTTAATGAGTCTGCATCACCGTATTTAGTATCAATACCGTATACAACCCTATTACCTGTTTCAACTCTATCATAACCAGAGAATCTATTAAGCTCAAATAAGTTTGTTGCATCTAGCTCAAAACTTGTTGAGTCTTCGTTAGGAATATCTCTAAAGTCTTTATCTGGAGATGTAATAAGCATCACTTTAGGTGAGATTGTGTGTTTAAAACCTGGTGATACAAATGGCTTTTCCCATGATAAAGCTGCTTGTGGTAAAAATCTTGATTCAGACTCTGTTTTTGAATTTGCTGTATCTTCATTAAATGAGTAATAGTCACCTCTTAATGATGCAGAAAGCTCAAATAAGCTACCATCTGGAGTATAGAATGGCTGATTATACTCTGCAATTGCTACAACCCTATTTGTATCCTGACCATCACTTCTAACTAAAGATAAAACATCTGAATTTAACTTAATCTGGCCACCTCTGTTTTCTAAATCAAAAACTTTTTCAGCTTGTAGTCTAGCAACTGGCTGAGCAAGAGTCTCATCATCAACATCATCTCTCATGTCAATATAGTATCTGCTAGAAACACCAATGTAATGATCTTCACTTGCATCTTCAGCGTATACAGTTGATGAATTATAAGCATCAGTAATATTTTTAAATTCATCTAAGTAGTCTTCATCTGATACTAATTGAGCATTAACACCAGCTCTTCTACCTTCTTGGAAGATATATTCAGCCTGTGCAGATAACATACCTCTTGCGTGTTTATCTTGCTCTTCATCTTCTAAACCTTCAATTCTAACATCTGAACTAAAGTTTGTACCTTGATAACGGTGTTCAGCACCTAAAATAGTACCTCTTTTACCTAAATATCTAACTCTAAATGTTGCATCTTGCTTTTCATCAATAGCCCAGAAGAAGCCAGTTTTAAAACCAAAACCATCAGCACTTGATGATGATAAACCTGGGTTTAAGAAACCTGTAATTGGTTTATTAGGGTTTGTTGAATGGTAAAAAATCGGAGTATATAATACAGGAATATCAAATAAGTTTAAAACTGCATTTCTATAAATAATATATTCTTTATCTGCCTTATGAGTTACTTTATCTGCTGTAATTTTCCAAGGTAAAGTTTCATCTTTATTATTTAATGGGCATGATGTGTATTTAACATCATATAAATTAACTTTAGTTTCACTAACTTTCACTGCTCTTGATGATTGCATCAAACCTGTTGTATCATCAAACATCATAACAAGAGCTTTTGTTGCACCTCGTTTAAAGTCACCTGTTAAAACAAGCTT
>PTJW01000085.1 GCA_002937495.1 Pseudomonadota bacterium
CCTTTAACAAAAGCAATTAATTCTAAAATGGTAGGTAAGGCTGTAGAGTATGCTTTAAGTTTATTGCCTGATAATGCAGAGTTTTTACCTGAAGATATTTTAAATAAATATAACTTCCCTAGTTTTAAATCTGCTTTAAAAGAGCTACATAATCCAACAACTCCAGAAAGTTTAGAAATTAATTCTATTTACAGAAAACGATTAGCTTTTGATGAGCTTTATGCTTGGCAGTCTGTTTTAATAGAATCTAGAAATAGAACAAAAATTGAAAAAGGATTTGAACATAACATTTCAAATAAGCTAGAAAAACAGCTTACAGATTCATTACCATTTGCTTTAACTGGTGATCAGATGAAAGTTATTGCAGAAATTAAAGAAGATTTACAGTCATCACACCCAATGTTAAGACTTGTACAAGGTGATGTTGGTGCAGGTAAAACTCTTGTTGCTTTTGCAGCGATGATGCAAGCTTTAGAAAATGGACATCAGTCTTGCATGATGGCACCTACAGAAATTTTAGCTACTCAACATTATTTAAATGCTAAAAAAGTATTAGAACCTTTAGGTATTTCAATTGGCTTATTAAAAGGTAAAATGAAAGCTAAAGAAAAGCGCGAAATGTTAGCAGGGCTTGCAGATGGTTCTATTCAAATAGTATTTGGTACTCATGCTTTAATTCAAGATTCGGTAAGGCTAAAGTCTGCATCATTAGTAGTTATTGATGAGCAGCACAGGTTTGGTGTTAAGCAAAGATTAAAGTTAACTAGTTTAAACGAAGAAAATAAAGAGCTAACACCTGACGTATTGGTAATGACAGCAACTCCAATTCCGCGTACATTATGCTTAACTGCATATGGCGATATGGACTTAAGTATTATTGCTGAAAAACCACCTGGTAGAACGCCTATTAAAACTTCAGTATTACCTGATGATAAAATACCAGACATCGCAAATGCATTATCAAGAGTTATAGAAAAAGGCGAACAAGCTTATTGGGTTTGTCCATTAGTTGAAGAGTCTGAAAAATCAGACTTAATGGCAGCTACTCAACGCTATCAAGAACTTGTAAGCATATATGGAGAACAAGATGTTGCCTTATTACATGGTAAAATGAAACAAGCTGAAAAAGACCAAGTAATGAATGACTTTAAGGATGCTAAGTATAAAATTTTAGTTTCTACAACAGTTATTGAAGTTGGCGTTGATGTTCCTCAATCTACTACTATGGTCATTGAACATGCTGAAAGATTTGGCTTAGCTCAATTACACCAATTAAGGGGACGTGTTGGTCGAGGTTCGTTACAATCGCACTGTTTATTAGTTCACTCTGCTAAGTTAAGTAAAGTTGCCAGAGAGCGACTAGAAATTATGAGACAAAGTGAAGATGGTTTCTTAATTGCAGAAAAAGATATGGAACTTAGAGGCCCAGGTGAAACTTTAGGAACTCATCAGTCAGGCCATGTAATTACTAAAATTGCTGATTTACAAAATGATAAAGACATGGTTGTTGAAGCTCGTAATTTAGCAATTAGATCAATAAATTCAAATAATGGATTATCACCAAGAATTGTTTATTTACAAAAATTATTCGGTAGGTATGAAGCTGCTAAACTTTTACAATCGGGGTAAAAATACAACAGTTATGTTAGTTAAAAACTCCTGTTTCTAGCTATAATTTTAATAATACTATACTATTGTAAGTTGACAAATGTATTTAAAAAAGAGGAATAAAAATGTTTTTTAGAAGAGGTGCAATGTTTGGACTTGATGCAAGAATAGCATTGGCAATATTTGGAGCATTATCAGTAATCTCAGGAGCAGCATTATATAGCGCGATACAGCAGGCAAAGGTAGTTTCATTAGTAACACAGTTTCAAGAGTATGCAAAAGCTCGAGAGCAATTTATGTTGGATACGGGACAAGATTTATCACTAGTTGGTTCAAGAAACTTAAAAACAGCTGAACTTGTAACTAAAACAGGCTCTGGTTGGAAGGGTCCATATGTGTCTGATGATGTTTATACTACAGATACAAATTATTTAAAGACAAGCAGGTATGCTCAATGGATGTTTGTTTTAGCTCCTAAAACGCCAGCTTGGAATATTCCTACAGATCTAACGCCAACATGTGCAGCAAATACTAGTGAGGTTTGTTATATTTGGATCCATATGTTAGGTATAACTCAAAATTTTAATGAGCAGATAGATTTATACATTGACGGAGAAGTTAATGCACAAGAAGGTAATTATAGATGGAGAAGTAATGCAACATACTATAATGTTGGATTAGCTTTTAATTAAGGAGATTTATTTATGAAAAAAGGTGCAATGTTTGGTTTAGACGCTAGAATAGCATTAGCAATATTTGGTGCATTATCAGTAATATCAGGAGCGGCGTTATATAGTGCTATTCAAAACGCAAAAATTACAAGAATAGAGGCGACATTTAATGAATTATCAAAAGCAATGGAGTCATATTTTTTAGATACAGGTTCTTGGTTTTCTAAAACTTTAAATTACTATAATATAGGTAATATAAGTAATAACTATGATTCAGCTTTAGGTTGGAAGGGGCCTTACTGGCCAGGTACAAGCTCTGCAAATACTGGTTTGGAAATACCTCAGTTAACTGGGAGTAAATCAACAGACTTATCATATTCAGCTCTTAGTGCAAGAAGTAGTGTTAGTTGGGGGAGTGATATGTCTTCTATTTCTAGGCAATCATGTTCATCAAGAGAAGATTGTTATGTTTATATATATAAATATACAATGAATGCTAATGAATATTCAGATATAAGAGCGCTATATGATCTTTTAGACAGTAATGTTGATAATAATGATGGCCCAGGAGATGGTAAAGTTAGAGCCTCATATTCAGGTTCTGGTAATAATTTTACGTTTTACTATAGGTTAATGCCTTTGCCTTATTATTAATTAAAAAAGTAGCCATTGGGCTACTTTTTCTTATTTCTGATATTTGTAAAGTATTCTAAGCGTTTTGCAAGGTCACGCTCGAAACCAATTTGTTTCGGGTGGTATAGTTGCATACGAGGAATATTATCTGGGAATAAGCTTTGCCCTGCAAAACCAATTTCAGTATCATGATCATAAATATAACCAGCACCACGGCCTTCTTGTGTTTGCAGTTTAGTTGTTGCATTTAATGCAGCTTTAGGCGGGAAAATATCTTTATTTTCTTTTACTAGCATTCTTGCCATAGCCAATGACTTATATGATGCATTACTTTTTGGAGCAAGTGCTAAATAGTTAACAGCTTGTGCCATCATAATTAAACCTTCAGGTTGTCCAACTCGTTCAAAAGCTTGTAAAGCTGTATTAACCTGAATTAAAGCTTGAGGATCTGCTAAACCTACATCTTCAGATGCAATAACTAGCATTCTACGACCAATTGCTAAAACATCTTCGCCATTTTCAACCATTTTTACAAAGTATAGCATTGCTGCAGCATCATCAGATGCTCGAATAGACTTTTGGAATGCAGAAAAATAAGCATAGTGAGTGTCACCAGTTTTATCTGATTTAAAAGGAGTTGTTTGTAAAATATCTGTTAGCTGATCATTAGTAATTTCATTTGAATTTAAAGCATAGATTTTTTCAATATTAGAAATGAAAATTCTAGCATCGTTATTACTATTTTTAATAATTAACTCTAGCTGTTCAGGCTTAATATTTAATTCACCTTGAGATTTCTCAATGTTGAAAAATAGAGTTTGCAAATCTTTTTCTGTAAGTTCTTTAAACTGTAAAGTTTGACAACGAGAAAGTAAAGCATTGTTTAATGAATAACTTGGATTTTCAGTAGTACAAGCTATTAAAATAATATCACCACTTTCAATTACTGGTAAAAATAAGTCTTGCTGGTTTTTATTAAAACGATGAATCTCATCTACAAATACAACAGTTTTTTCTTGCAGTAATGACTGTTCTTGAGCTTTTGCAAAAATTTCTTTTAATTGTGCAGTTGTTGTAAAAATTGATGATAGTTCATGATAATTAGCACTTAGTTTTTTCGCATATATTTT
>PTJW01000086.1 GCA_002937495.1 Pseudomonadota bacterium
TGGCTAATGATAATATTCATAATTTTATTTAGTCTTTCGTATTATTATCGTCGATAAAATCAAATAAAGAAGGTTCTTCTGCTGCTTCTTTACCAATCATTTCAACTAGTTGATCTGTTGGCATTGTTTTTGTCTTTTCTTCAAGAGCTTCAGGTGTCTGATAGTTAATTTCAGCATCTTCAGGTAGCTCAATATCTAAGAACTCTGCACCATTTGAGAAACCATGTAGTGCTTTTTTACCAGTTGTTGCACGACGAGCGATAAATTGCTCAAAGTCATCTAGCTTAACTGTTCTTTGGCGTTTAGCACCTGCAAGTGATTGCATAACAAAACCGTGGTTATAGTCAAATGTAATAAAGTCAAGAAGTGAATCGTCACCTTTAACATTAATAGTTTTAACACCTTTACCTCTGCCTAGCTCTGGTAAGTCTGATAGTGCAAATGCAAGCATTTTACCACCTTCAGAGAAACCAACAAACATGTTACCTTTAACTGGTTTAATTGCTTTTGCAACATCACCTTTACCAATATTTAAAATTTGTTTACCATTTTTAGTTTGGCTAATTAGGTTGTCTTTTGTTGATTTAAATGCATGACCCATTTGTGAGGCTACAACATAGTTGGCATCAAGCGGAGTAAAGGCTTGGATAATTTCATCACCGTTAATATCAATCATCATATTAATAGGCTCACCAAAACCACGACCAGCAGGTAGTAGGTGGTTTTGTAATGTGTAAGCTCGACCTTTTGCAGTAAATACAACAGTTTTTTCAGTTGTGTAAGTTTCTAGTCTTTCAAACTCACTGTCACCTTCTTTGTATTTAACTTCTTGGTCTTTAATGTGGCCTTTAACTGCTTTTAACCAGCCTTTTTCAGACAGTAGAACAGTAATAGGCTCTTTTTCAATTTGGTCTTCAATTGAAACATCAACATCAGGGATGTTTGAGTTAATTGTTGAACGACGCTCATCTGCGAATTCTTTTTTAATAGTTTTGAACTCTTCGCGTAGTTCTTTTGCTTGTAATGTATCAGAATCAACAAGCTCTTTTAAGTAGTCTCTTTCTTTTTCTAAGTCAGAGATTTCATTTGTAATTTCTAGCTCATCAAGTTTTCTTAAACGGCGTAATCTCATGTTTAAGATAGCTTCAGCTTGAATATCAGTAATATTGAAGCGTTCCATCATTACTGGTTTTGGCTGATCTTGAGTTTTAATAATTTCAATAACTTCATCTAAGTTTACATATACAATCATGTAAGCGGCTAAAATGTGAAGTCTATCAGCGATTTTATCAAGTCTAAAGTTTGATTTTCTAATTAAAACTTCTCTTCTGTGGTTAATGAAAGATTCAAGCATTCTTCTTAATGACATTAGCTCAGGAGCGCCTCTGTCATTTAAAGCATTCATATTAACAGAGAATTTAATTTCTAAATCTGTTAGTTTAAATAATTGCTCCATTAAAGCTTCTGCGTTTACTGTTCTTGTTTTTGGTTCAAGAACAATTCTTATGTTTTCATCAGATTCATCCATAACATCAGCTAAGAATGGAAGTTTTTTAGCAACAATTAAATCTGCAATTTTTTCAATTAGCTTTGATTTTGTTACTTGGTATGGAATTTCTGTAATAACAATTTGGTATTGGCCACGGCCTAAATCTTCAGCTTCCCATTTTGCTCTTAAACGAATAGAGCCTTTACCTGTTAAGTAAGCTTTTTGAATTTCTTTAGGTTCTTCTACAATAACACCACCTGTTGGAAAGTCTGGTGCTTTAATTAAACCAAATAGAGTTTCATCATGACAGTTTGGAGATTTTAAAATAGTCATTAAACCATCGCAAAGTTCACCAACATTATGTGGTGGAATAGATGTTGCTAAACCAACAGCAATACCACTAGCACCATTAGCTAATAGGTTAGGGAAACATGCCGGCAGTACAACAGGCTCAGATTCAGACTCATCATAGTTATCAATAAAATCAACCGTGCCTTGGTCTAAATCTTTAAGTAAAAATTCTGCAACTTTTGTAAGCTTTGCTTCAGTATACCTCATCGCAGCCGCACTATCACCATCAATAGAACCAAAGTTACCTTGGCCATCAACTAATGGGTAACGCACTGCAAAGTCTTGTGCTAAACGCACCATTGCATTATAAACAGATTGGTCACCATGAGGGTGATATTTACCAATAACATCACCAACAACCCTAGCACACTTTTTGTAACTTGCATTTGGGTTTAGTTTTAGCATTCTCATAGCATAAAGAAGCCTTCTATGAACAGGCTTCATACCGTCTCTAACATCAGGTAATGCCCTAGATGTGATAGTCGATAGGGCATAAGTTAGATATCTGTCTTTTAATTCGCTTGAAAAATCGCCTTTAATAATAGTAGCCATGATTTATCCTTTTAAATTTCTAAACTAGTTACAATGTCATCATCATTGTAAATTACTGTAAGTCGTTTTGTTTCACCTTTGCTCATTTCATAAGGAGTAGTGAAAAATTCAGCTATAAATAGAGTGAAAATGTCAGCAGCTAGCCAAAGTGCAGCACGCCCAGAATCAGGCTCGTTTCCAACTTCAAATTTATAAATAGCTTGTGATTGATTGTTTGCTAATTTTTTATATGATACAGGCGCACCTAAAATAGATTCAACTTGAAAACGCGACATACCATCTTTAAAATTGCTAACTTGTGGTTCTTTTGTGCCATCTGCTGCCATATAAACTGAGCAACCTTGTACAAACAATAAACAAATTAATAATGCTTTTTTTAACACAGCAACAAATCCTTATTTTATTCTGCTATTGAAAGCTTAAAGTATAAACTATCATTAGCAAAAAACATGTTATTTTCGTTGCTAGTTTCAGATTTGATTTTTGAGAAGTCTGAAGATGATAGGTTAGTGATTTTAATCCATTTATAGCAATATGAAATATAGTCTAAAGAACATGCTTTAGTAGGAATATTTGATGCATGAATAATCTGAATATCACCATCTGTGTAATTATTTAAAATAGCTTTTGAAATGTACGGACCATTCCATTTTGCTACATTTTTTTGGTTTTCATAAAGATCTTTAATGCTTTCAGGGGCTGTGCCTAAGTCAATTAAATAAGAGCTGTAAGCTAAATAAACCTTGTTAATAGTTAAAGCTAAGTTTTTACCTTTTGTTTTACTCATAATAAAGCCAACACCTAAAATTACAACCAATACAGCTGTTGCAATAATAGAGTAAAGTACTTTTTTATTTTCCATTTGCCTATTCCCTTAAATTAATTCTTTAGTTAAGTTCTTTTAAATAAGAAACAACTTTTGCACGCTCTTCAGCATTTTTTAAACCATTAAATGCCATTTTTGTTTTTGGAACAAAGTCTTTAGGCTTTGTTAAAAATGCATCTAAACTTGCTTCATCCCATACTATATTAGCACTTTTGAAACTATTTGAATACTTAAAACTATCATTTTGAGCGATTTTCTTTTGATAGATGGCAAATAGGTTAGGACCTGTTTTGTTTTTACCATTTTGTGTGAATGTGTGACATGTAGCACATTGACGAAGTAGCTTATCAATTGACTTTGTTTTTTTTACCGCTACAACAGGAGCATCTTTTGCTGCTGAAACTTCTTCAAGATCAATAAGTTCGTTAAGTAATTGAGGGTCGTTTTTGTCAACATGATTAATGTTATAAGCTGTCATTGAACTAACAACAAATACTGCTGCAATTAAAAAAGAATATGCCGTATTTTTGTTCATATTATAAAATCTCTTTTTTTTAGTTGATAGTTATTAAAATGTGTACTATCTTAATATATATTAGATTTTTATTAATCATACACATGTTATAAATATAAAACAACTAGGCCAAATCGTCAAGAAAGAATTTGATTTAACAATGAAAAGAATATACTGGTTTAAGATTTTAGCCATGATTTTATGTGGTTATTTTGCTCTTCCTATACAAGGTTGGGTTCTTTTTATTGGTTTAGGGCATGTTTTAGATGTAATATATCC
>PTJW01000087.1 GCA_002937495.1 Pseudomonadota bacterium
TTATTTAAGAACGGATCTGATGTTTGTAAGATTTGTTTTTTATAGCCATAATCAACAATTCCTTCAGAATAGTCAGTCTCTTGGGCGTATGAATTAGCAGAAATTGCCAAAATTGCACATAAACTAGCGATTTTTTTCATTTTTTTCATTAAAATCCTTTTTATTTTTAATAAAATATTGTATAATTCTGGAGTTGTGTATTTTTATTATACAGCTATTATAACAAATAAAATTAAACATGTCATTATAAAAATTGAAAGGTAACAAGAATGAACTTATACCGTAGCCATACATGTGGCGAATTAACAGCTAAAAACGCATCTGAGATCGTTAAATTATCTGGCTGGATCTACAGAAGAAGAGATCACGGCGGAGTAATCTTTATCGACCTTAGAGACAATTACGGTGTAACTCAAGTAGTATTCCACCCTGAAAGTGGTCTTATTGATGAAGTTTCATCACTTGGGTTAGAAAGTGTAATTACTGTAGAAGGTACAGTACTAAAAAGAGATGACGCGCAAATTAATCCAAATATGGTTACTGGCGAAATCGAAATTAGCGTTAATAATTTACAAGTTCAATCTAATGTTGAAAGCCTACCTTGGTCTGTAATTGATGATTCTATTCCTGAAGAATTAAGACTAAGAGACAGAGTTTTAGACCTAAGAACTGAAGGTCAACATGCAATGATGCACTTTAGAAGTGATGTTATCTCAACAATGAGAAACACAATGACAGGCATGGGCATCAGAGAATTCCAAACACCAATTTTAACAGCTTCATCACCAGAAGGTGCTAGAGACTTTTTAGTTCCATCTCGTGTACACCCTGGCAAGTTTTATGCTTTACCTCAAGCACCACAGCAGTTCAAGCAAATGCTAATGGTTGCAGGTTTTGATAAATACTTCCAAGTTGCTCCTTGCTTTAGAGATGAAGACCCAAGAGCAGACCGTCACCCAGGTGAATTCTACCAGTTAGACTGTGAGCTATCATTTGTAGAACAAAAAGATGTATTCAATGTTGGTGAAAAGCTAATGTCAGAAGTATTTAACGCACACTGCCCTGAAGGTGCTGTGATTGACCAAGCTCCATTCAGACAAATTCCATACGCTGAATCAATGCTTAAATATGGTTGCGACAAGCCAGACCTAAGAAACCCTATTGAAATCTTTGATATTTCATCAGTATGGTTAGAGTCAGACTTTGCTGTATTTAAAGGTATTGTAGAACAAGGCGGCGTTGTAAGAGCTATCCCTGCTAAAGGTGCTGGTGTTCAACCTCGTAGCTGGTTTGACAAGCTAGGTAAGTACGCTCAAAAAGAACTAAGAATGCCTGCTGCACCAGGTTATATTGTTAAAAACGAAGATGGTACATTTAAAGGTCCACTAGTTAAGTTCTTAAAAGAAGAGCAAGTTCAAGCTATTTTTGAAGAAGCTGGTTTAACAGAAACTAACGATACAATCTTCTTAGTTGCTGGTAATGAAAAGAATGTTCTATCTCCACTAGCTGCATTAAGAAACAAAATTGCTGCAGACCTTGATATGTTTGAAAAGAACACATTTAGATTTGCATGGATTGTTGACTTCCCTATGTATGAAGAAGAAGATGGTAAGATTGATTTCTCACATAACCCATTCTCAAAACCACAAGGTGGCATGGATGACCTATTAAACAAAAAACCTGAAGATATCTTAGCTCAGCAGTACGACTGTGTATGTAACGGTTATGAAATTGCATCAGGTTCTATCCGTAATGCTGACATCCCATCAATGTTCAAAGCTTTTGAAATTGCTGGTTATACTAAAGAAGAAGTTGAAGAAAACTTTGAAGGTATGCTAAAAACATTTAGACTGGGCGTTCCTCCTCACGGTGGTTTTGCATTCGGTATTGAAAGAATCATCATGATTATGAAAGATGAAACTAACATCCGTAGAGTTATTGCATTCCCATTAAATGGTAGAGCTAAATGTCTATTAACAGGTGCTCCACTAGAGGCTAACGAAACTCAAATGAACGAACTACACCTAAGACACTTCAACCTACCTGAAGTAGCATTAGACTAATATCTAATATAATTTATTTAAAAGAACCCTCTACTGGGTTCTTTTTTATTGACTTTTAATTTTACAGTTATTAGCTTAATACAGACCTACCATTCCTCTTAATAACATGGAGATTTACCATGCAATATATGTTACAACTTTTTAATGAACGCCGTCGTCTTGATTTATTTGTTAACGAAGATTCGCAACACCTTAGCGAATTTTTCACAACACTGAACCGTAAAGAGACAATGATGAACTTGTTTCTTTCAAATTCAAAAAAACTCGAAGATGGAGTCGGCAAACCGTCAAAGCCTGGTTTATTCGGTATATTCTCTGAAAAGAAAACTGAAACTGATATGAAGAAGCAGTTTACCGATAACTTCTCTGAAGATATCACAAACTTCTTCAGTACTAATTCACTAGAAAGTTTAGCCTCGTGCTTTTTAACTTTCTATCGTGAGCTACCTGATCATTTATTGTCTAACGGCGGTATTATTAGCCTACACTCAATGTCTGTTCAGTACCTTCAGTTCTTGGCATCGTATAAAGATGATTTCATTTCTGAGGAACATGGCTTCAACTTATACGGATCTGACGGCACGGGTTCAATCCCTGGGCATAATTTTTTCTTAACACACTCTGTTAACTACTACAAAGCATTAGGAGATCCTAATTTTCAAGAAGAAGTTGAAACATATCTTAAAGAAGATATGCAAAAGGCAGTATTCAGCACTTCTTTAAACAATAACTTTGCTATATCCACAATGGCTCAGTATGTTTTAGATAACTTTAGTCTTTTGATTGAAGGTCTTCGAGAGCAAATCAAGGCATCAATACTTAAAGCAATGGAATGGGAGCATAACCGCCCTCTTTCTGCAATGTGTAAAGTAATGCTTGATTCGAGAGTTATGGATAAATATCTTTCTTCAGGTTATTGTATCCACTTCATGCCTAATGATTTGATGATGCCTTTGGCGTTGATTATCAAAATCAAGTATCGTACAAAAGATGAACAGATGAGTGAAGGTAACGCAAGCATTATGCTTTCTGATGTAGCTAGTATTCTTGAACAAGAGATGAAAGAAAACAATGTTAACCCATCTGCAACAATGGAAGATGAAGAGCCTGACTTAACATTTGAGGAGAACAATTGGGTTGCTCTTTGGTTCTCTGTTGGTAATGTTGTAAACTACCAAGATGCGAAAAACTTAGTTTAACCTCTCATCTATTTAATCGAAAGCCACCTATTTATTTAGGTGGCTTTTTTTATTTGATAAGTTTGGTTTTATTTATTCTCATGCTGATAAGCACCAGCTGCGTAGTGTAACTCGTATGAATGAGAGTAAATTTCTAAGATATTACCGAATGGATCTTCCATATATACCATTCTGTAAGGCTTTTCGCCTGGATAGTATTCTCTAATTGGCATTCTTTGTTTACCACCGTTTTCTACAATTTTTTTAGCTAAACCTTCTACATCAGGGTCTTGCACACAAAAATGGAATACACCTGTTTTATATGGATTAAACTCAGCTTGTGGCTGTTCGTTATGTTTAAATTCAAATAACTCTACACCAATTTTATCTGATGTTGATAAGTGAGCAATTCTAAAACTACCCCAGCCTTCACCAAATACATCAATACACATTTGACCAATTGCAGTGTCTTTTTCTTCTTTTACTTCTGTTGGTTCCATAATTAAGTACCAACCTAGTGTTTCTTTATAAAATTTAACGGCTTTATCTAAATCTGGTACTGTAATACCAATATGTGAAAAGGCTCTTGGATATTGCATAGTTTTTCTCCTT
This sequence comes from Pseudomonadota bacterium, assembly GCA_002937495.1. GTDB lineage: Bacteria > Pseudomonadota > Alphaproteobacteria > UBA1280 > UBA12223 > UBA12223. The sequence goes on from PTJW01000087.1 coordinate 3,854, forward strand.
TTTATATAAAATTGATATGATGTTATTTTTATATATTATATTCTTAAAACATAAAAAACAAGAAGGCACATATTTGTTATAAGGTTACCTAAAAGTTTCCTTTAGTGG
>PTJW01000088.1 GCA_002937495.1 Pseudomonadota bacterium
TCAGCACCAACTTTATCTGTAATTTCATGAGCTGTATCAGAATCTGAGATTTTATCTGAAATTCTAACTAAGAATTCGTTTTTATCACCATAACCTTGTAATGAGAAGCTTTTTAAACCTGAATCTGTTAAAGCTGTTCTAACTTCATCAATTGTTTTATCTTCATGAGTTCTCATTTCAATTAATGTACCACCAGAAAAATCAATACCAAAGTTTAAACCTTTTGTAAAAATTAATCCTAAACTTAAAACTACTAATACAGTTGAAAGAACTGCAAAGTATAGTTTTTTACCTACAAAATCAATATTTAATGTTGTAATCATAATATTACTTCCTTTTTAGTTCTTTAATTGTATATTTTTGAGATATCTCTAGTAACCATCTGCTTAACATAACAGCAGTAAATACTGATGAAATAATACCTAAGCTTAATGTTAAAGCAAAACCTTTAATTGGACCAGAACCAACTGCAAATAATACCACTGCAGCAATTAAAGTAGTAATGTTAGCATCAAAAATTGTACTTAATGCACTGTTAAAGCCAACCTCTAGAGCTTTAGCTCGTTTCATGCCATTTCTAATTTCTTCTCTAATTCTTTCGAAAATTAAAACGTTAGCATCAACTGCCATACCCATTGTTAATACAATACCTGCAATACCAGGAAGTGTTAATGTTGAGCCAATTAAGCTCATTAAAGCAATTAGTAATACAATGTTAACTAATAAAGCAATATTAGCAACCATACCCATAGCACCATAAACAAGCACCATGCAACCTAATACTAAAGCAAAACCAATACCAATCGCAATTTTTGAAGCTGCAATTGAGTCTGCACCTAATGATGGACCAACTGTTCTTTCTTCAACAATTTTAACCGGAGCTGGTAAAGCACCTGCTCTTAGTACAATTGCTAAGTTTTCAGCTTCTGCAGTAGTAAAGTTACCTGTGATAGATGCTCTACCACCTAAAATAGGCTCATTTAAGTTTGGAGCAGAATATGTAACACCATCTAAAACAATCGCCATTCTTCTGCCTGTATTTTCAGTTGTTACCTTAGCAAATTGCTTAGCACCTTTTGCATCAAAAGTAATTGCAACATCACTTTGACCTTGTTGGTTAAAGCCACTTCTTGCGTCTGCTAAGTTTTCACCACTTACAACAGGACGTTTGTTTAGTAGATAGTAAATTTTAGCCTCTTGACCGTATTCATCTTTACCTAATACTTCATAAGAAACAATTTTACCTGCTGGTGGTCTAATAATTCTTCTGTCATTATTAGATAATACTCTATCAACAAGGTGGAAGTTTAACTGAGCTGTTTTACCAATAAGATCTTTAGCTGTTTTAGAATCTTTAACACCTGGTAGTTCAATAATAACTCTGTTTGTGCCTTGTCTTTGAATTAAAGGCTCAGCAACACCAAACTGGTCAACTCTTGATCTTAAAATTTCTAAAGTTTGACCAATAGCATATGTTTGTAACTGCTCTACTTCTGCAGACTTATAAGCTACAGAGAATTTAGAACCATCTCTAACAATATCAACATTTGCAAACTCTTTTACTAAAGCTGATCTAATAGCTTGATATTGAGACTCTTTAGTTGCAGAGAATGTAATACCATCTTTAGTAAATCTCATAGATCTATATCTTAACTTATCAGCAGCTAAAGTTTTTCTAACTTCTGAAATTAAGTTTTCATATTTATTTTTAAGATAAACATCTAAGTCTACTTCTAATACTAAATGAGAACCACCTTGTAAGTCTAAACCAAGTGTAATTGTTTTACTTGGTAGGTACTTCTCAAAACTTGGGTGCATGTTTTCATACTTTAAAAAGTTTGGTAAAGCATAAATAACAGCCATAGCTAATACAAAAATAATTATTAGCCTTTGAAATAAAGTTACTTTCATTATCAATTTCCTTTATAACTTATTTTTTAGTCGGTAGTTTAACAAAGTGTTCTTTATCGATGATTTCAGCTACTTTGTCTTTTTCAACTCTAACAATAACATCATCTGAAATTTCAACTAAAACAATTTGATCTGAGTGCATTTTAACAATTTTACCAACAATACCACTTGCACAAACAACAATATCGCCTTTTTTCATGTTTGCCATCATTTCTCTGTGCTTTTTAGCTTCTTGAGCTTGTGGCTTATATACTAAAAAGTAAAATACAGCTATAAAAATAACTAACATAAAAATACTACCAAACGCTGAGCCAGCAGTTGCTTGTGGTGCTACATTAGGTACTTGAGCCATTGCTTCATTAATAAACATAATTTTAATTCCTTTTTTTATTTACCGCAGTGTCTGCAATGCGGTGCTTTTTTAATTTTTAATTCATTACAGTGTTCGCATTTTTCTAAAATTTGCTCTGCGCATACACCGCAATAATTATCTTTTGAATAATCTACTTTGTTTTTACAATTATAACATACAGATTTGTTGATACTTTTATAAATTACTGCAAATCTTTTATGTTTTTTCTTCTCATATTTTTGTAATGCATAAATAAGTGCAAAAACAAATAAAACTGCTAATAGCATAATTCCATAAAAGCCTAAAAACTCAGCCTTTATCGCCACAAAGAATGCTATAAGGTTAGCAAAGAACATTTTAGGTATTACTGAATAGATTATATCTAAGAAACCTATAAACAGCGGAATAGCTAAAATAATTAATAAGTGGCTAGAAATTATTAAACTGATATTATTAAAGTCTTCACCTCTTAATTGTTTTGTTTTATTTCTAAAGTAGAAAAATAGAACAAGTAATAATAATGGTAAAATAAATTTTAAAGTATATAAGTACTGTTTAAACTTGTACCATTTTTGGTATGAATCTCTATCTTCTTTAATCTGCTGACGGTGCTGGTGTTTATAATCTAAATAGTTTTGATAAACCTGATAGTTTGTAACTCTTTTAATTTGCTTAAGTCTTGAGTTAAGCATTTGCTCTTCAGCAATTAAGCTTTGGTATTTATCTTGAAAATCTTTAGTATTTTCTTTTTGATTAGCAATAACTTCTAAAAGCTCTGTATCATACCTTGCTTTAAGCCTTCTTAATTCTCTTTTAACTTTTGAAAGTTTTTGATTTAATTGCGTATATAACTTTTTATTTTCTTTAACTTCTGAATTATTTTTAAAGGCCTTAAATTTATCTTCTAAAGTTTGACATCTTTGATCTGTATTATCTGTAAAATCTGAAGAAACATGTTTATAATGGTATGAGTCTAACTTTGAATAACTTAAATTAGATTCTGATTTAAATTTAACCATACAAGCATATGGAAAAACTTCAGATATTCTTATATTTTTCTCTTGCTCTTTATTAATACCTTCTAAAACCAGGCCAAATAAAAATAAGTCTAGTAAAATAATTAAAAGTATAGAAAATTTAGTTAGCTTTTCAGATTTAAAGCTAAACAAATCTTTTTTTAATTCTTTATATGCTTTCATGTTAAACCTTTTGTTTGTATTAGTTTAATTAAGATAATCTAAATAATAGCATAGACAATAAAAAAAAGAAACTATTTCTAAAAATATCTAAGATATTTAATAATAAAAAAGAAGCTCCCTTCTGAGAACTTCTTTATTAAATATATTTCTATTAGATTAACTAATATTAACCAATAAGCTTAGTTAGCTGTGATGGTTGCTGGTTAGCCTGAGCTAATAGAGATACACCTGCCTGAACGATAACCTGTTGAGCAGCAAACTCAGTTGTTTCAGCAGCAACATCAACATCTAATAGACCTGATTTAGCAGCTGATTGGTTTTCAATAGCAACAGATAGGTTTGATGACGCGAAGTCTAGTCTTGATAGAGACGCACCAACTTCCGCTCTGTTGTTTTGTAAGTTATCAATAGCTGTTTTAATTGAGTCAATAGCTGTATTAGCATTTGCTTGGCTTGCAACATCAAGACCATCTGTACCTAATGCAG
>PTJW01000089.1 GCA_002937495.1 Pseudomonadota bacterium
TTTGAATGAGCATCAGTTAAAACTCTATAGATGTGCATAAAATAGTACATTTTTAACTAAATGTCAAGGATGTTTTAGCTTTTTATAAGCCTAAATTTAATTTTCTTTATATTTACTAATATATCATTAGATTATTATATTTATTGCTATAAAAAGTTTTATTTTCTAAATTAAAGTGTGCTATTATAAATAAAAATAAAAATTAACAAAATAAAAAATAAAAATTGAAAGAGTAATTATGGCAAAACAAGAAATTTTCTTAAAAGATTACACTGTTCCAGAATATTTAATTGAAACTGTAGATTTAACTTTTGAATTTAAAGATAATGAGAAAACTTCTGTAAAAGCAGAATATAAAGTTAAGAAAAATCCAGAATCTAAAGCTGAAAATACATTTATTTTAAAAGCAGATGAACTTGAGCTAGCTGAAGTTAGAGTTAATGATAATATTTTAACAAACAAAGAGTATAGCTTTGATGGCAAAGTATTTAAACTTGAAAATGCTCCTGAAGAATTTACATTCCAGGCTATTACATTAATTGACCCTGCAAATAACTCTCATTTAATGGGTGTTTATAGATCAAACGGTATGTTCTGCTCACAGTGTGAGTCTGAAGGTTTTAGAAGAATTACAATTCACCCAGACAGACCAGATGTTTTAAGTGAATTTACAACTACTATTATTGCAGATAAAAAAGCATACCCTATGCTATTATCAAATGGTAATAAAGTTGAAGAAAAAGACCTTGAAGATGGTAAGCATCTTGTTAAATGGCACGACCCACATAAAAAACCATGCTATCTATTTGCTATTGTAGCTGGCGACCTTGACTATATTGCTGATACATTCACTACAATGTCAGGAAAGCAAGTAAACCTAAAAGTATTTACAGACAAGGCAAATATCCATAAAGCAGGTTTTGCAATGAACTCACTAAAACTTTCAATGAAATGGGATGAAGAAGCTTTCGGTCGTGAATATGACCTAGAAGATTTTATGATTGTTGCGGTTGATGCATTCAACTTTGGTGCAATGGAAAACAAAGGTTTAAATATCTTTAACTCATCTGCTGTTTTATCAACTCCTGAAACATCAAGAGATGACCAGCTAGAATATATCCAAGCTGTTGTTGGTCATGAATACTTCCATAACTGGTCAGGTAACCGTGTTACATGCCGTGATTGGTTCCAACTATCATTAAAAGAAGGTTTTACAGTATTTAGAGATTCTGAGTTTTCTAAAGATATGACTCAAGGTGTTAGAAAAAGAATTGATGATGTTAAAGTTTTAAAGGCTTTCCAGTTTGCTGAAGACAGCTCACCGATGTCACATCCTGTTCAACCTCAATCATACCAAGAAATTGATAACTTCTATACTCTTACAGTTTATGAAAAAGGCTGTGAAGTAGTTAGAATGTACAAAACTTTACTAGGTGAAGAAAACTTTAGAAAAGGTTCAGATCTTTACTTTAAAACATTTGATGGTAAAGCTGCTACAATTCAAGATTTCCGTTGGGCAATGGAACAAGCTGGTGGTGTTGACTTAAGCCAATTCCACAGATGGTATATCCAAGAAGGCACTCCAACTTTAAAAGTTGATGAACATTACAATGAAGAAACAAAAACTTTAACTTTAAGCTTTAAACAAGTAATTAAAGAAGGCCAAGAACCATTCTTTATACCAGTTAAATATGGTTTAGTTGATAAAAACGGCAATGATATCAACACAGGTAGTGATATGCTAATTGTTAAAGATCTAGACCAAAGCTTTGAGTTTTACGACTTAGATGAAAAGCCTGTTTTATCTGTATTAAGAGAATTTTCTGCACCTGTTAAAATTGACTTTAACCAAACTGATGAAGAAATTCAATTCTTAGCAGAAAATGATAATGATCTATATAATAGATATGAAGCTATTCAAAGAGTGTTCACTAAACAAATTGAACAAGCAATTGAAGATTTACGCCAGGGATATGAAGTTGCAGTATTTAAAGATGTAATGGATGTATTTACAAAAACATTAACTGATGAATCAATTGATTTAGCAGTTCTTGCATCATACTTAAGACTACCACTAAAGCAAACTCTTGAAGAAATTATTCAACCAGTAGATCCTATTTTAATGCATAAAGCACTTGAAGAAGTTAAAAACATTATTGCTTATGAGCTGCACGACTTATTTGTTGCTTTATTAAGAAAGCACTACGAACCAAGTAAAACTTATGAGTTCACAGGTGAAGAAATTAACCGCCGAGCTGTTGCTTTAACATGCTTAGATTATGTGTTTACTGCAAACCAAGAAAATGCTACAGAAATTGTACAAGAATTATTTGAACGTGCAAATAATATGACACATGAATCTGCAGCCTTTAAGCTACTGCTAAAATCTGATAATCAAGTTGTTAGAGAAAGATCTAGCAAAGCATTTTTCAATAAATGGATTGATGATAATATTGTTATTGATAGCTGGTTTACATCTGTTACTGCATCAGAAAAAATGTGTAATGCTGAAACATTTAATCAATTACAAGAAAATGAAGCATTTAACATTAAGCAACCTAACAAAGTTAGAGCTATTGTAGGTGGTTTTACACAAAACCCTAACTTCCACACTGCTGAAGGTTATAAAGCAATTGCTGATTTAACAATTAAAATGGATGAAATTAACCCGCACATGGCATCTGCTTTAGCTCGTAAATTAATGAGCTACAAAAAGTACGATTCTAAATATGCAGATTTAATGTTAGAAAACTTAAAATACATTAACAAACATGTAAAATCTGCTGGTGTTAAAGAAGTTTTAGAAAAAACTTTAAACTCATAATTAAAATATAAATCATAAAAAAGCAGCCTTTACCATAGGTTGCTTTTTATTGTCACTTTTCAATATTTTAGATGTATATTATAAACAAAACAGAATAAAAAAAATATCTTTTTACATGATATAAGGATGTACCATGAAATCAACTGAAGTGGCTCATAAAATTATTAGAGACTACCGAAATACAGGCAAGCAGCCTGTGGTTTACCAACTAAAAGTAATTAAGTTTGGAATTTTCAGTTTTAAATATTTAGTTAAAATTGAAAGTGCTTTACAGGCAAGTAATGTCAATAACTTATTTTTAAGTTGCGATAATACTCGCTACCATATATGCCATATCTCTCAGCTTGAGTCTGTTGCTTATTGGAATAATATGTATATTTCAAAAGAAGATGAGATACAAATAACTTTCGATTACTTTAAAATGCTTAAAAAAGGCATTGCAATAGTATAAAAAATAGCTGCCTTAGAGCAGCTATTTCTATATTATTTTGCTAACTGTTTTGCAAAGTCTTCTACTTTTTGCCAATCTGTATATTCTACTGTTTTACTTGTATTAGTTTCGCCTTTTGTTATTTTCATAATAAAGCGAATCATCATTGTATCAAACCAATTATAACTAGGGTAATCTAAAAGCCCTGCAAACATTTTAATTTGTTTTGGCTTCCATACTCCTTTTTTCTTAAATGTTTTAATATATGCGCTTGTTTCAGGCTTATCTTTACCTTCTTTTCTGGCAGTTAGGTTTATCGATACAAAAGTATTATCAACTTTATTTAATTCATCTTTATTATTTTTTGTAAACTTGTACATCGACTTTGAATATTTACCGTAATAAATTGAAGATGAAATAATAACATGCTTAAAAACTGATAAATCTAACTTAGCATTTTCTTGCTTTGCTAAATCTAAATAAATAACTTTATAATTTTCTGGTAAGTGTTGCTCTATATATTTTAAAATTTTTAATGTATGCCCTCTTGTAGAAGTATAGGCAAATAGTAATTTATGCATAAAAAATACCCTTAATTTATTTAATGAATTAATAATAACATAACATTAAATTTAAGAGCAATAAAAAAAGCTAAACCCCTTTGTCAAAAAACAAAGGGGGTTTAGA
>PTJW01000009.1 GCA_002937495.1 Pseudomonadota bacterium
TTCTTAAAATCCTAAATATGTATTTCTTAATTAATGGAGTAATTATGTTACATTTTTTCTTTAAGCAAGACAATCTACGTAAATTTCTTTCTAATTTAGAAGTTAGCTCATTTCCTTATAATGATGATCATCGATTACTACGAGTGCATAAAGATATTGTTATTGTACGAAAAACAGGTGTTATTTCAGGTGATCGAGAGTTGCAGCATTTTGAAAATTTTGAACACCAAAGTGTTGGCATTCTTCATGCTAAAGGTAAATTACTTCTTGAAACTAAACGCTTTAAAATCTTCTTTTATGAAGGAAAAGTTTTTGGGTTACATCAAAAAAATGGTTATTTAAAACCTACAAACCTTGTCAGTTGGATGAGCCGTAAACAGCAATACCAACTTTATAACGACTTACAACAACTAGCAGCATAGCAATTTGTTAATAAAAACCGCCTTTAAGGGCGGTTTTTTGTCTAATTAGGTATGATTTTTACTAATTTTAATATATTGAAAAATAAGCATAAAAAATGTAATATGTCAGTGGAAAATTAAAATTGTTCTTTATAATAAATTAAGAACAACCTATACCTTTCTTATGCAGATTTTTTTATCTGTTAACCCCTTATTTTCTTAATAAAACTTATACGGAGAGTCTAACAGTAATGTTAGATATCATGGATATGAAAAAACTTCTAATCTTATTAGCAGTGATTTATATTGTATTTAGTTCAAGTGCTTCTGCATCAGTAGAGCAGTGGAAAGCTGAAGCTGCAGAGCTTTATGAGACAATTCCAACCATTAAAAGCAAAGTTCGCTATAGAGCTTTTTGGATGGCATATGTTTCATATAAGCGTCATGCTAAAAAAGACGCTCTTTTGGTGATTGACTATGATGCATCAAGTTTATCATCTCGTGCTATTGCCATAGATATGTCAGATTTAACTATCTATAAAGAGTCAATTGTTAGTCATGGTAAAAACTCTGGAGGTCTTTATGCTAAAAAATTCTCTAACAATGTATCATCATATCAAACATCTTTAGGTCCTTTTGTTACACGAGGGTACCGTAAAGATGAAGTAGCTGACCCTAGTTGGCTTAAATACCCAAATGCCATTGTTATGGTAGGTAAAGCTCCTAAACTTAATGGTAATGCTGAAAAAAGAGCAATCATAGCACACCAAGCTTGGTATGTTAAACAGATGGGGAATCGTTTAGGTCGATCTCAAGGTTGTCCAGCATTTCCAGAAGGACCAGAAGGTAAAGCTATCCTTGAATTTATTAAGGATGGAGGTGTTATTTTTGCATATTCAGATCAATTAAAAGAATCTGATATCATATAACACTTCATAATATCGAAAAAAGCACTCGTATGAGTGCTTTTTATTTATGACCTTATTTTATTATTGTTGAAATATATTTTAATTAAACTTATACTAATTATCTAAATATAATTATTTTTATTGAAGCACAATGTTGAGCCAAACTTTTTCACTTAAGGAGACTGTTATGGCAAATGCATCATTATTTATAAAAGATACAAATCAACTTGCAGCATTAAAAAATCAGCTAGAAGAAAATATTTTAGCCAAAAAATCTGTTGCAGAATGTTCTCAAGTAGATGAGTTTGATAAACAAATTGCTTGGAGTGAGGTCTATGAATATGAAAATGACCTTAAAATAGTCGATAAGCTACTAAATTTAGCTTAATTTCTGATTCTTATAACTTAAATAGGAGTAGAAATATTTTGCTAAAACTCTTAATATTAAGCTTAGTAGTAGTATTTGTAGTTTTAGGTTACCAGGTTATAAAGGGTTTGTATAGTCATTTAAAACCAATTAAACCTAAGATGTTTAGTAACTTATATTATAAACACAAACCTAAAACAGTTTGCTGGAGTGAAATTGAAAAACTTTATTCCAGTAATCAAAATAAACAAATTTTTAAATAAGAAAAAAGCACTCATAAGAGTGCTTTTTATTTTTTAAGATAGATTATTTTTCTTCAACTGCTTCAGCTAAAATTTTAACAGTATTATTGTTAATATCTGCCATACCGCCAGTAATAGCGAAAGTTTTTTCTTCTTTGTCTGTAAGTTTTACTTTTACCTCGCCATCTTTAAGAGTTGATAAAAATGGGCTGTGGTTTTCTAAAACTCCAAAGTAACCTTCATCACCAGGCGCAACAACGCTAACTACTTCAGCTTCGAAAAACTTCTCTGTAGGAGTTACTATAGTTAGTTTCATAAATCTTACTTTCATTATTAAGCAGAGTTTTTAGGCTCTGCTTAGTTTTATTACTTAGCTTAATTAAGCCTTAGCTGCAATTTTTTTAGCTTTTTCAATAGCGTCTTCAATTGTACCTACCATGTAGAATGCATCTTCAGGAAGATCATCATAATCACCATTTACAAGGCCTTTGAAGCTTCTAATTGTGTCTTCAAGTTTAACATATAAACCAGGAGAACCTGTGAATACTTCAGCAACGTGGAATGGTTGAGATAGGAATTTTTGAATCTTACGAGCTCTTGCAACAACTTTCTTGTCTTCTTCTGATAGTTCATCCATACCAAGAATTGCAATAATATCTTGTAATGATTTGTACTTTTGTAGAATTTCTTGAACTTTGTTTGCAATAGCGTAGTGCTCTTCACCAACAATTTCAGGAGTTAATGCACGAGATGTTGAATCTAGTGGGTCAACAGCTGGGTAAATACCTAGCTCAGCGATAGATCTGTTTAAAACAGTTGTAGCATCTAAGTGAGCAAATGTTGTAGCAGGCGCAGGGTCTGTTAAGTCATCAGCCGGAACATAAACAGCCTGAACTGATGTAATAGAACCGTTTTTAGTTGATGTAATACGCTCTTGTAAAGCACCCATATCTGTAGCTAGAGTAGGCTGGTAACCAACAGCAGATGGAATACGACCAAGTAGAGCAGAAACCTCTGCACCAGCTTGTGTAAATCTGAAGATGTTATCAACAAAGAACATAACGTCTTGTTGTTCTTGGTCACGGAAGTACTCAGCTTGTGCTAAACCTGTTAAAGCAACTCTTGAACGCGCTCCTGGAGGCTCGTTCATTTGGCCATAAACTAGTGTAGCTTTTGATTTATCTGGGTTTTCAGGATCAATAACGTTTGATTCGATCATCTCGTGGTAAAGGTCGTTACCTTCACGAGTACGCTCACCAACACCAGCGAATACTGAGTAACCACCGTGTCCTTTAACCATGTTGTTAATAAGTTCCATGATAATAACTGTTTTACCAACACCAGCACCACCAAATAGACCAACTTTACCACCTTTTAAATATGGAGCTAGTAAGTCAACAACTTTAATACCAGTTTCTAGAATTTCTTCTTTAGTTGCTTGATCTGCAAAACTTGGAGCTTCAGCGTGAATAGGAGCTATATGAGTTTTATCTAACTCACCACGGCCATCAACCGGGTTACCTACAACATCTAAAATTCTACCTAAGTTAGCAGGGCCAACAGGTACTTCAATACCGTTACCGCTGTCTACAACTTCTTGACCACGGCTTAAACCATCTGTTGAAGACATTGCAATTGTTCTAACTGTGTTTTCACCTAAGTGTTGAGCAACTTCTAGAACAAGTTTTTCATTGTTTTCAAGTTCGATGTATAAACCGTTTAAAATTGCAGGAACTTCGTTTTCGAAGTATACGTCAACAACCGGACCTACAACTCTTGTGATTATACCTTTATTTTCAGTCATAATTTTTTTCCTTTTTAATTTTGACTTTAAATTAATTGTTTAACGCCTGAGCACCAGAAATAATTTCAACTAATTCGTTTGTAATATTAGCCTGTCTTTGACGGTTATATTCTAAACTTAGTTTGTTAATTACATCATTAGCGTTCTTAGTTGAACCTTCCATAGCAGTCATTCTGCAAGCTTGCTCTGAGGCAAAGCTTTCTAAATAACACTGATAAATATTAGATGCTACAAATCTTGGTAGTAGAGTATCTAGTACTTTATTTGCAGATGGTTCTAAAATTACATCTGATGCTGGAGCTGAAGATTCCTCAACCTCAACCGGTGCTAATTGTTTAACTGTAGCTTCTTGAGTTAATACATTTACAAATTTATTGTAAATTAGATGAATTTGTTGAATTTTACCTTCTTCAAATTCTGCGATTAACTCGTCAGCAATTTCTTTACATAGTGCAAAGTTTGCTTTTTTAGAAAAATCTAAGTGAGATTTAACAATAATTGGTGCAAACTTTTCTTTTAAGCCATCTCTAGCTTTATTACCAAAAGTAATAAGTTCTACATTGATGCCTTGTTGTTTTAATTGTTCAATATGAAGTTCTGTTGCTTTTACTAATTGAGCATTAAAACCACCACATAGACCTTTATCTGAGCCAAACACTAGAACTTTAGTTGTTTTAACTTCAGCATGGCCTTTAAGTAGAATGCTAGAGTCTGCCTTATCAATATTTGTTGCTAAAGAACTAACTGTATCAGCAATACCTTCTGCAAATGGACGAGAGTTCTCGCAAGCAAGAACAGCTCTTCTCATTTTTGCAGCAGCAACCATCTTCATAGTAGAAGTGATTTTCTTAGTATTTTTTACTGATGCAATACGAGTTCTTAAACTCTTTAATGATGGCATCTTCTAATTCCTTTTTTATTATTTTCTAAATTAATAGAAAGATTAGTTTTTAAGCCATAAATGGTTTTTTAGCTTTTTCAATTAGTTTAACGAAACCTTTTTCAATGTTTTCGTTTAGCTTACCTTCAGCTTCAAGTTCTGCCATGATGTCTTTACCTTCTAGGTCTGCTAGTTCAAGTAAAGCTTTTTCAGCTGCAACAATTTTAGTTGTTGGTACATCATCAAGGTGACCTTTAGTACCAGCGTAAATTGTTAGAACTTGCTGTGGAACAGATAGAGGAGAGTTTAAGCCTTGCTTAAGTAACTCAACTAGTCTTTCACCACGAGCTAATTGTTTTTGAGTAGCAGGGTCTAAGTCTGAAGCAAACTGTGAGAATGCTGCCATTTCACGGTATTGTGCTAAGTCTAGTCTTAGAGTACCAGCAACTTGTTTCATTGATTTTCTTTGAGCTGCACCACCAACACGAGATACAGATAAACCAACGTTAATAGCAGGACGGATACCTGAGTAGAATAAGTCTGACTCTAGGAAAATCTGACCATCAGTAATAGAAATTACGTTTGTTGGGATATATGCAGATACATCACCAGCTTGTGTTTCAATAATAGGTAGTGCTGTTAATGAACCAGCGCCTAAGTCATCAGATAGTTTAGCTGCTCTTTCAAGTAGTCTTGAGTGAACATAGAATACATCACCTGGGTATGCTTCACGTCCAGGAGGTCTTTTTAGAAGTAGAGACATTTGACGGTATGCAACAGCTTGTTTTGATAAATCATCATAAATAATTAAGCCGTGCTCGTTGTTATCTCTGAAGTATTCACCCATTGCACAACCAGCATATGGAGCTAGGTATTGCATTGGAGCAGGGTCTGAAGCTGTAGCAGCAACAACAGTTGTATAAGCCATTGCGCCTTTTTCTTCTAGTGTTTGTACAACTTTAGCAACTGTAGAACGTTTTTGACCAACAGCTACATAAACACAGTGTACTGGTTTACCTGCATCGTAGAATTGTTTTTGGTTTAAGATTGTATCAATACCAACAGATGTTTTACCTGTTTGTCTATCACCAATGATAAGCTCACGCTGACCACGACCAATTGGAACTAAAGCATCAATAGCTTTAAGACCTGTTTGTAGAGGTTCATGAACAGACTTACGGCTCATAATACCTGGTGCGATTTTCTCAACTAATGAGAATTCATCATTGTTTAATGCACCTTTACCATCAATAGGGTTACCTAATGCATCTACAACACGACCAACTAGTTGTTTACCAACTGGTACTTGTAAAATTTTACCTGATCTTTTAACAAGATCACCTTCTTTAATGTGGCTGTCATCACCAAAAATTACGCAACCTACATAGCCATCTTCAAGGTTTAATACCATACCTTGAACATCACCAGGGAACTCAACTGTTTCACCAGCTTGTACATTCTCTAGGCCGTAAACTCTAGCAACACCATCACCAACTGATAGTACTTGACCAACCTCGGCTACATCAACACTAGTATCGAAAGATTCGATCTCTTGTTGTATAACCTTTGTTATTTCATCAGCGCGGATCTCCATAACAACTCCTTTTTATATTAATATTAACTAAAAGTCTTTTTTAAGTTATCTAGTTTTGTTCTCATGCTTGTATCATATTGTTTTGAGTCAAACATAAATTTAAAACCAGATACTAAATCTTTATTGATTACTTCATCAAGCTCAACAGAAATTTCTTTTAAGCTTTCAGATTTAATAAAGTTTTCAATTTTCTTTTTCTCTGCCACAGTAAGTTTTGTTGCAGATTCAACAAGTACAACCTCAATGTCTTTTTTGAAGTTATAAATGTTAATAAACTCTTTGTAGATGTCTTGTAAGAATATTGTTCTACCACGAGCAACTAGAACTTTAAAGAAGTTCTCAATTTCAGGAATGATATTGAACTTAGAAACACCTTCAAGATATTTCTGAGATTTTCTTCTTCTGTCTAATGTTGGATTTTTAGTGATAGTAACCCATTCTGGCACAGCCATAAAGCCTTCTACAATGTGAGAAAACTCTTCTTTAACAGCTTCTACATTATCGTTCTTTTCAGCGATAGAATATAATGCAAATGCGTATCTTTTACTTGCAGTGTCTAATTTGATTACTCTTGTCATACTGTAACCTTTTTGTTTTTGATTAATTTTATTTTGTATGCTTGCCAATAGCCTATCATACAAAGCTATAACTTTCAATAATAAAGTTGACACTTTTCTAAAAAAATGAGAATATATTTAATAATAGGAATTAATATAAAAAATAGGGTTTTAAGCCCTCTAATAAAAAACTGGAAATTTACATGAAAAAAGCCTTAGTATTAGTTAACTTAGGTACTCCAATTGCACCTAATTATAAAAACTTAAGACTATATTTAAAGCAATTTTTATCAGATAAAAGAGTGGTAAATAAGTGTCCATATTATTGGTTACCATTATTAAACCTAGTATTATTACAGGTTATTCCACAAAAAAGTGCTAAAAACTATGCAAAAATTTGGAATAAACAGCAAAATGAAAGTCCATTATTAACATTTACTAAATCTCAAGTAGAAAAGCTGCAAAAAGAATTAGCTGAGGAGTTTTTTGTAGACTATGCTTTTACTTATGATGCTGGCCGAGCAGATAGAAGCATTGAGTATAAAATTAAAGAACTTACAAATGAAGGTTATAGCAGTATAACTATATTACCTTTATATCCACAATATTCAGTTTCAACAACTGCAAGTATATTTGAGCAGGTTTCAGACTGTTTTAAAAAGTTAGAATATATTCCAAGCATTAAAATTGTAGACTCATATTATCAAAATGATCTTTATACAAAAGCATTAGCAAACAGTGTAGAAAAATCTATTACAGATAAAACAACTGAGCTTGTGTGTTCATTCCATGGTGTACCAGTAAAGTATATTGAAAAAGGTGATGTGTACCAATCACACTGTGAGCAAACTTTTGAAAACTTAAAAAATGAATTAGCTGATAGAGGTTTTAAATTAAACCTTCATTTAGCTTATCAATCTCAATTTGGTAGAGATGAGTGGCTAGGACCTAAAACAGATTTTACAATTGAAAAACTAGCAGAAGAAGGTAAAGAAAATATTGCAGTTATTACTCCAGGTTTTGCTGTTGATTGTATTGAGACATTAGAAGAAATTGCAATGGAAGCAAAAGAAGAATTTATACAAGCTGGCGGTAAAGAGTTTATTTTTATTGATTGTTTAAACGACAGTGAAGATGCAATTAATTTATTTAAAGATATTGTTAAATAGAGGGTAGATAATATGTTTATGTTAAAAAAAGGAGCTATGTTTATGTTAAAAAAAGGAGCTATGTTTGGTCTTGATGCAAGAATAGCATTAGCCATTTTTGGCGCATTGTCGGTAATATCAGGTGCTGCATTATATAGTGCAATTGAAGAAAGTAAAGTTGTTGCAAGAGCATCTGAAATTAAAGAGTTTGCAAAAGCTATTGAACAATATTTATTAGATCATGGTTCTGATATTAAAAAAACAGGAACATCTTCATACTTTAAATTAGAGCACTTGCTTACTACAAATGGTAAATCAGAGTGGAACGGCCCTTATATGCCATGGAATAGCTCATCTATGTATTCAGGAACAAAAAGTATTTATTTTTATAATGGTGGTTCAAGTTCTGCAGATGATGAATATTACTCATTAAACTTTTTAACTGGTGGTACTTGGGCTACTAGTGCATCATGCTCATCAGGTCTACCTTGCTATTATTATATTAGATTGGGTAGAATACCAGATGCTTTTGCTGATAAATTAGATGCATATTTTGATGGTTCAGTATCTGAAGATACAGGGGTAGTTAAAACAACATTACATTCAGCTGGACATAAAAATGTTTATATTAAGGGACCATTAATGTTTACTCAGCCTTAGTAAAAAATAATTAAAAGTTTAAAAGTCTGCAAATGCAGGCTTTTTTTATTAAATTACTTGAATAAATAATTCTAAAGTAGTATTATGAGCACCCAAATATTTCTTTTTACCCTTTATGAGCAACATTATGCTTTATTTTTTCTACATATTATTTAAGCCATAAAATCTATAAATGGAGAGTGCTTATGACCAAAAATCGAAATGTCTTAATACCGGTAATTTCATTACTAATCTTAAAAGCAGTAATTGATATAATTTTTGCTAAGCAATACATCAACTACAGTTCTTTCAATGAACTGCTAATAGGTATATCATTAGCAGTGGGAGGCTTTTTATTTTTTATAATAAAAAAACACAATCCTGCACAGTCAACAATTTTTATTATTGGGTCAGTTTATTTAACATCTATATATTTTTTTAGCCCATTACCAAATGAAAGCTTTTTAGCATCTATTATTTTAATGATGTTTTCAATTATAATAGCTGATCGTTTAGATTATTTTATCAATCGTATTATTCGTCCTTTAAAGTACTAATATCTTAAAAAATAGCCCCTTTTTGGGGCTTTTGTTTTAATGCTATATTGAAATAATGAAGTTTAATTATTATATTTGTAGCAATTCTTAATACATTAGCTTTTTAGCTATTACTTTTATAGGTGGAATTATGAAATTAAATCCCAATTCAATTCAAAACTATGCTTTTGTTGCTTACTTTTGTTTAACAGGGGTAGCATACCTATTAGCATTATCTGCTACTTCAGTACGAGTTGTTGAATATGATGCAAGCTTTAGCCAGTTGATTAATCTTGTCCATACAATGCTGTATGCAGGCTATGGTGCGATGATGCTTGCATTGTTTGTACGCTCAAAGTATACGCACATGTTAGCTATTACTGCTATTATGCTTTGTATCTGGTATTTTATTGATTATGGTTTAACAATGCAGTTAAAACCATTTGAAAGTTATGTTATCGGATGCTTAAAGCATTCTTTCATGTTTGTGCTAATGGCATGCGGGTTAGCATTTTTTATGCAAGTTAGTAAAATTAATCAGTCGCTTGCTATTAAGCTAACAACTTCGTTTTATGCATGCCTATGCTTTTTTAACTGGCTTGCATTCTCGTTTGATGATTTAAATAGTTTTTATTTCTTCATAGAATTAATGTTTGGTTTGACTGTTATTTTTTACAGTATTCCAAATGGTCAGTTAATGAATACATGGCTATCTAATTGTTTCGGTAAATATGTAGAAGCGTAATTTCTGCAAAAATAAAGGCCCCTTTAATAGGGGCTTTTATTATTTTTTAGAATCTTCTATTTCAGACTTATCTGTTTTTTCTTTATTAGCTTCTGCTTTTGTTATTTCAACTTTTTCGCAGTCTACTAAGTTTACATAAATTTCTTTTAATTCTGGGAATGCTAAGTTTTTATTAACATTACTCATCCAGCCATTAAATACAAGTTTGTCTTTTCGTGTAACTTCAACATATGCAAGCTTATTATCTATATTATAAATAGGAGCAATTGCACATGACTTTACAGTAATTTTAGTTTTGCCTAAATCAAGCTGTTGGTTACCTTTTAAAGTATAATCAGTTACAGCATCTGTATATTTGTTTAATACTTTAATTTTTGCATTTAAGTTATAAAAAACTCTTTCATCAATGCTTTGGTTTAAAAACTCAAAGTTAACAAGCTCATCTTGAATTAAAGACTTTTCTTTATCTTCATCAAATGGAACAAAGTCTTGTTCAATAACTTGTTGGTTAACTTGTGGAGTTGTAGATATGCTTTGCCAATTAACATTTGAATTAATGTTATCAGTTTGAGCATAAGCCGATAGGCTTAAAAAAATTGGTGCAAAGTATAGAAATTTCATTATAAAGACTCTCTTATTTTTTCTAATTTATCAATAGTAGATTTAATAAGCAGTTTGTTTGTATCAGGCTTATTAATTTTACCTAAATCATCAACAGAGCCATTAGCTAAAATATCTTGCACTGCTTTAATTGTATAGCCTTGGATATACAGCAGGTTTTTAATGTTAGCAATAGTTTTTTGATCTTTAGACGAGTAGTATCTTCTGTTGTTTCTTTTAACAGGATCCATAATTGGGAACTTAGTTTCCCAATAACGAATAACAGAAGTAGCAAGCTCTAAGTCTTTAGCTACTTCTGAAATTGTTTTAAAGTTTTCTTCAAGCACCACTTGCTCTTCCTCCATTATAGATTTTTCTAATTCAGGGAAAAGCATTGGTTCTTTGTTATAATCGATAAACTTATTACTCATTTAAAAGATCAACCTTCAATTAGTTTTCGTATAAGTACTTTTTAATTGTTGGTGATGGTTTAAATAGAACCACTTTTCTTGCTGAAATTGTAAACTCTTCTTTAGTTTTAGGGTTACGGCCAACTCTTGCTTCTTTTTGTCTTAGTGAGAAAGTACCAAATTTTGCAATTTTAACTTCTTTTTCTTTCTCTAAAGATGTAATTACTTCGTTGATGATGTCATCAATAATTTTATTAGATAGCTTTCTTGGGATACCTGTTTTTCTAAAAATTACTTCTGTTAAGTCTTGTCTTGTAATAGTTTGTTGAACCATAGTTGTTTTAAATCCTTCAATTTAAATATTTTATATGTTAATTAAATGTTTGTATGTTTGTATGTTTGTTTGTGTATCTTAAATATATTAATAATATATAAGAAAATCAAGTTATAATCAAGCAAATTCAATAAAAAGTGTTACCACTTAATTAAAGCTCCGCCAAAGGTAAAACCAGCACCAAATGCTTCAAGTAATAGGGTATCACCTTTTTTGATTTTTCCTTGTTTATTTGCCCAGTCTAATGCTAATGGAATTGACGCTGCAGATGTGTTTGCATGTTGATCTACAGTTACAACTACTTGCTCAGGCTTTAGGCTTAAAGACTTGGCAGTAGAATCGATAATTCTCTTGTTAGCTTGGTGTGGAATTAACAGGTCAATATCTGACTTTTCAAGGTTATTTTCAGCAAGCATATCTAGGCATACCTTTTTAAGGTTGCTTACAGCGTGTCTAAAAACTTCTTGTCCTTGCATTGTAATAAAGCCAGCAGATTGTGTTAAGCCTGGGCCACCAGTAGTTTTTAATAAGTCAACAAATTGACCCATTGATGAGATTTTTGTGCTAATTAAGCCAGATGTTTCATCGTCTTTTTCAGATAAAACAACAGCACCAGCTCCATCGCCAAATAATACACATGTAGTTCTGTCTTCAAAATCTAAAAGTTTAGATAATGACTCTGCGCCAATTACTAAAGCATGCTTTGCCTTTTTAGTAGCAAAGTAGCCTTCAGCTACAGATAGTCCATAAACAAAACCACTGCATACTGCTTGTACATCAAAGCTAGCTGCATTAACTGCACCTAATTTATCTTGCACTATTACTGCAGTAGAAGGAAAAGTATAATCTGGTGTTGTTGTAGCAACAATAATTAGGTCTAACTGTTCAGCAGTAATGCCAGCATCTTTTAAAGCGTTTTCAGCTGCTTTACATGCTAAGTCAGATGTAAGTTCATTTTCTACAAAGTGTCTTTGCTTGATGCCAGTTCTTTCTTGAATCCACGAATCAGAAGTTTCAACAAATTTACTTAGGTCATCATTAGTAAGAGTTTTGCTTGGTAAGTATGAACCAGTTCCTGCAATTTTATACACTAGATTAATTCCTTAATTTATTAGTTTAGTTTTACATCTATTTTATGTTTGGTTATAAAAAAGATGTAAAGTAAATATACTATATTTTTCAAAATAAAAAAAGGATAAAATGCAAAAAAATATTAAAAAAATTGGCAGAAGCAAGGGAACTCTAGCTTTTTTGAATGAAAAAAAATATCACCTTAAAACTATAATTAAATTTGGTGATATTTTGCATAAAAAAAGAGAGGTTGATCAAACCTCTCATAAAATAATTTTTTAAGTACTTTTTCTGCAGAAAAGTTAAGAACTAATTAAGCTTCTTTAACTTTTAAGATTTGCTTACCTCTGTACATACCTGTTTTTAGGCATACGTGGTGTGAAAGTCTTTGCTCACCAGTATCTTTACAGATAACAACATTAGCAGCTGAAATAGAATCGTGAGATCTTCTTTGACCTCTTCTAGATGCAGAAATTTTTTTCTTTGGTACAGCCATTTTAATTATCCTTTGTTTAAAACAATAAATTTAAATTTATACTACTTCTAATTTTAATATTAACTCATTAAAAAAACTATCAGAGCAGTTTTGATAGATAGCAAGCAGTAAGCATATTAATATAGTATTCTTTCACAAAAATCAAGTGTTATTTGATAAAAAAGCAAAAAAAAATGTAAAATAAGCCAAAATTTAGGTTTAAAATAGCAAATATTGTGATATACTTTAGCTGTATTATATAAATATAATAAGTAACTATAAATAAATATATAGAAGGATTTTTATGAAAAAGATACTTTTAGCAGGTGTTTTACTGCTAGCATCATGCGCAGGCACAACGAATATTCATGGATCATTAGTTAAACCAGCTGATGTTGATAAATTAAGAATTGGCGTACATGATAAACAACAAGTTATGAGAATTTTAGGTACACCATCAACTGTTTCAACATTAAATGGTGAAAAATGGTATTACATTACAGACATTACAGTAACAGAGCCACTACAAAAGCCTTCTTTAAAAGAAAGACAAATTATTGGCTTAGTATTTACACAAGACGGTATTTTAGACAGAGTATTTGATAAAGACGAAACTGTAGCTAAAAACTTTAGCCCAGAATCAACTACAACTCAAACACAAGGTGAAAAACTAGGAGTTGGCGAACAAATTTACTTAAACTTAACATCAGGTTTAAACTAAAAGAAAACATATTGAGGTATATAAAGGTATATAAAATGAAAAATAAATTAAATTATTATAATAAAAAAGGTGCAATGTTTGGCTTAGACGCTAGAATTGCAATTTTAATTATGGCAATTTTAGGTTTATTAATTTACCCAACACTAACTCATGTTATTAATAAAACAAAAGTTGAAGCTATCATCACAAATATGAAAATGGTAGATTTAGCAATTGAAGAATACATTGATGATGTTAAATCTGTTCCAAATACATTATCTAATTTATATAGAACATTACCAACAAAGGCAGCTCAGCAAACAAGGTGGAATGGGCCATATTTATTAGGTGAAGAGGGTGGCTATTTAATGCCAGCTAGCATTACTTGGACACAAGTTAGCTCAAACTGCACAAGTACATCAAGTTCTGTTCGTGATAGAATGTGTACATATAAACTATCCTATAGATTTTGCGATATTACAAAGCGTGTTCACAATGAGTTTTCAACATATTTTTCTGCAAATGTAAATACAAATGTAACTGTATCATATAACAGTGGCACAAGCTGCATGGATATTAACTATGGTAATGCAGAAAATGGGGCTTATAAAACATTTAATACTTATAAAGTACAGGAGGCACCATAATGTTAAAGTATACTAAAAAAGGAGCTATTTTTGGTATTGATGCCAGAATTGCCTTAGCTGTTTTTGCGATGGTTAGTTTAGTAGCTAGTTATAATAGCTTTTTTAAAATTGATGATGCACAAACTGCAAGTTTAATTACTCAGGTAGATACTTTAAGAAAAGCAGCAATGCAAAATATTGCAGATAATGACTATGACTATAAACGAGATTCTACAAACTTAAATGATAATATTTTTGGTTTATACGATACATCAGGTTCATATGGTTTAAACTTTGGTAAAAATAACCATTCTTACATTAAACAGGTTGATGCAAGTAATGTAGATGGTGAAGGTTATATTCAAACTCCAACTGGTGTTATTAAGTTTGATAATAAAAACTTATATGCAAGCTCAAACCTTACAACATTTACAAAAACAGACTGTGCTAATACTTTAAAAAACTGTACTTACTGGGTTAAACTAACAAATGTACCTGAAGAAGCTTTTATTAACTTAAAAGACTATTTTGATGGTTTAACAGGTTTAACTTACTCATCAGCAATTGCTAGTTTACAAACAGGTATTATTGTTCCTGCAAATATTAATGCAGGTAAAACACATGCAGATGTTTACCTTAATGTAGGAGAAAGATAATATGAAAAACTTTAATAAAGGTGCTATGTTTGGGGTTGATGCAAGGGTTGCTTTAGCAGTATTTGCTTTACTCTCTGTTTTAGTAGGTGCAAGCTTAATTAACTTTTTTAGGGTTGCTAACTTACAAAAAGTAATAGCAGAAACAAAGTCTGTTGCTGAAGCAGTAGATTCATTCCATAAAGATGTTCATGTTTCTATTTTTGATACATTAGGTGCTTTAACAGGTGATGCTAAAGAAATTGCAGCATTTAAAGCTTTAACAACAAAAGCAGATATTTCAGCAATTTATAAAGATAGATGGGACGGCCCATATTTAAGAATGAAAACTGCAAACCAAACAGAGTACTTTTTAAATGAACAGTACCGCCTTGTACGTCTTGCTAGTGATTTAAACACTACATGTAATAATACAAAAGCAAACCCTTGTTATGTGTTTTTAAAGTTTAATGATATGAGTGAAGCTATTTGTGATGATTTTGACGATATTATTACTCAAAAGAAATATAATAATGTACAAACAAAATCAGCAGGCTATCTTAAGTGTGACTTATATTTTAACTTAACATTAGATTTACAATAAATTAGGAGATAATAAATTATGTATATTTTAGGTTACCCATTACTATCAATCGTAAATATTTTAGATTCATTACTATTTTTATATTCAATTTTAGTATTTGTGGTTTGTGTTTTATCTTTTGTAAACCCAGATCCGTCAACTCCATTAGTAAGAATTTTAAATCAATTAACTCAGCCAGTTTTTGCAAAGGTAAGAAAGTACATTCCAAATATTGGTATGTTTGATTTAACACCTGTTGCAGTTTTAGTAGCTATTATGTTTGTAAGAGGTGGTATTTTACCAATCTTCACTCAGTTTGCTAACTCTATGATTGGTCAATAATGTACGATTATATTACAAAGCTTGATAAAACATCTTTAATACATATAAAGCTAACACCAAATGCCAAGGCAGATAAAATAGCAGATGTGTTTTATGATGAAAATAATCAAGCTTTTTTAAAAGTATATACAACTGCAATACCAGAAGACAATAAAGCAAATAAAGCCTTAATTAAGCTGCTTTCAAAGCATTTAAAAATAGCTAAAAGTGACATGCAGTTAATTAAAGGCCATAAAGCACGACTAAAAGTTATAGAATCAAAAAAAGCTCCATAAGGAGCTTTTTTTAGTTTAAGAATTCTTTAAATATGTTTTCTAAACAGTTAACTTGGCCAATATTAATTGCGTTACGCATTTTTTGAGTTTCTAAAGTTAAGTTATATAGGTTCATTAGTTTTGCACCATCAGCTTTACTTGCTAATTCTTTAACTGAAGTTACATTGTCTAAAGCAGTAGAAATACCAACAGCTTTTTTTGATGCATTGTATAAAATATCTCTAATTTGAGAATATACTAAATCTTCTTTTAGTTTTTTATCAGCTAGTT
>PTJW01000090.1 GCA_002937495.1 Pseudomonadota bacterium
ACAAACTTTGAATTAGCAGAAAGAGATAAAACTTATGCTAAGGAAGTTAAAAAAGAAACTAAAAAAGTAAATGACTTTATGTCAACTTCATATGTTAAATCTAATGATGAAAGTGTAAATGCATTAGATACTTTTGAAAGCCTAAACTTTACAGCTAAAATTAAATCAACAGATTATTCATTTGGTTTTACACATAACCCAGGTTTGTCTGATGATGAAATTGTAATGTCTTCATCATTTTTAGATCAAGATTCAACAGCTCATCCATACTTATCATTAGCTGATGAAGGTTTTGTTGCTAAAACAAAATATAAAATTTCAGATAGTTTAAACTTTGAAACTAATGTTTTCTTTGGTGATGTTGAAGATGATGGTAATAACTTAGGCCGAGCAGCATCAGCTTTAACTAAATTAGCTTATGTAAAAGATAAAACAAACATTGGTATTGAGTTTGGTTTTATTAATGAGTATGACACATTATTAGGTGCAAAATTTGAAGGAGCCTTAGCTATTGGTACATCAAACTATACATACTTTACAGGTTTAAATGCAAAAACAGATTTAACAGCTAATTTAAACTTATTTGCTAATGCTTATTTAGGTGTAACAAAAGCAAATACAGCAACAAATTCATTAATTACTGGTATGAGTGATATTGTGTCACATTCTGCAAGTGCAGGGTTAGAATATAACTTTGCAGATGATAAACAAGCTGGTTTTGTTATTTCTCAACCATTAAAAGTATCATCAGGTGATGTAAACTTTGATGTTCTAACAAGTGGTAATATTGATAAGGGCTATAATTATTCAAACTTTAGCCAGTCACTGTCTCCAAGTGCTACTCAGTTAGACTTACAGGCATTTTATAAACAACAAATGTCAGAAAATACAAAACTGCAATTTGGTGCTTTGCATAAATTAAATGCAGGTAGTGTAAAGGGTGAAACTGATACATCAGTATTAGTAAAACTAAGACATAAATTTTAATTAAGGATAATTTAATGAAGCTAACTAACAAAGGTGCCATGTTTGGTTTAGATGCTCGTATAGCTTTAGCTATATTTGGAGCATTATCGGTTATTTCAGGTGCAGCACTATATAGTGCGATACAAGAGTCTAAGGCTATTTCTTTATTAAATCAGCTAGAAGAGTTTGGTAAAGCATGGGAGCAGTTTTATTTAGATACAGGCAGTGAAATATCTTTAGATGCAAATACTACATGTGGTCTTCCTTGTCATTATAAAGTTGCAGAATTAGTTGAGAGTACTGGTTCTGATTGGAAGGGACCTTATATTAGTTTTATTAAACAAGATGACTATACTTTAAAAAATTCATCAGGTAACAGTTTTACATTAGTTCAAACAAGAAATGATGTTAGCTGGGGTGTAAGTACAAATTGGAATGCTAATACTTGTCAGTCTGGCTCAAAATGTAGTGTTTGGATTATATCTGGTGCTTATGATAATGATTCATTATTTAAATTGTTAGATAAAAAAATCGATTTATCTGATGGCGCAGAAAATGGTTCTATTAGATGGAGAAAGAATACGAATGAATGGAAAGATCATATATTCTTTGAATATATTAAAATAAAAAATCCAAATGATTAGAGCCATAATTTAAATAAAAAGGTAAGTTAAATACTTGCCTTTTTTATATATTTTGACTTTTGCTTTAACTTATACTATATTAAGCCTTTAGAAACCAAATAAACCTAATTAGAAAAGAGTATTATGGCACATATTTTAAATTTTGAATTTCAAGATGTAAAAGATATTTTAGCAAAAGCAGGGCTAAAACCTTTTAAAGCAAAACAGTTATGGGACTGGGTGCATGTTAAAGGTGTTTTAGATATGGATAATATGCTAAACATTAGTAAATCTGATAAATCAATTATGGCACAGCTATTTGAATTTGACGAACTTGAAATTTCAACACAACAAAACGCAACAGATGGCGTTATTAAATTCTTATTTAAACTTCATGATGGGCATGAGGTTGAGTCAGTATTTATTCCAGAAACAGACAGAGGTACTCTATGTATTTCATCTCAAGTTGGTTGTACATTAAACTGTCGTTTTTGCCATACTGGTACTCAAGGTTTATCAAGAAACTTAACAGCTTCTGAAATTGTGGCTCAAGTACATAAAGCTCGTAGCGTAATTGAAGACTGGAATGGTCGTGGCGAAAAGCGTAACATTACAAATATCGTATTTATGGGTATGGGTGAGCCATTATATAACTATGATAATGTTAAAAAAGCGTGTAAGATTTTAATGTGTGACCATGGTCAAGGTTATGGTACTCGTAAAATTACAATTTCTACATCAGGTGTTGTACCGCATATTCAAGATATTTCAGAAAACTTAGGTGTTAACTTAGCGGTATCAATCCACGCGGCTAATAACGAAGCACGAAGCAAAATTATGCCTATTAACAAAAAGTACCCACTTGAAGAATTAATGGCAGCA
Organism: Pseudomonadota bacterium; assembly: GCA_002937495.1. GTDB lineage: Bacteria > Pseudomonadota > Alphaproteobacteria > UBA1280 > UBA12223 > UBA12223. The sequence continues at coordinate 2,472 of PTJW01000090.1, forward strand.
ATTAAGAAATTTAACTTAAAAGAAAAGCGTAAAATCTTTTGGGAGTATGCTCCACTTAAAGGTATTAATGACTCGGTACAAGATGCTCATGACTTATGCGACTTAATTGAAGGTGTTAAATCAAAAGTTAATATCATTCCATTTAACAAGTGGCCAGGTAGCCCGTTTGACCCTGCAACTGATGAGGCTCTTACAGCATTTTATAAAACAATGCAAAAAAGAGGTGTTTTAACTACAATCCGTAAAACTCGTGGTGAAGATATTTTAGCAGCTTGTGGTCAATTAAGATCTGAAACATCAAAAATTAACACAGTAAGTATTGAGTTCCCTGAAACAGTTAAGCAATACGGTACTGACCGTCAAAAAGAAAAAATTAAAGTTAATATTGAAGAATAATCAAAAGCACTCTAATAGGGTGCTTTTTTATTTTAACGTGCTTAATAATTAAGCAAATATATTGTTTATTCTTGAAAATAAAATAAAAACCATTTATACTGCTTGGGTATTATAAGTTTACACATAAATTAGGAAGTTACAAAATGAAAATAACAATAATTACAGGTAGCCAAAGAAAAAACTCAAACTCTAAGTTTGTAGGGCTAAACCTAAAAGAAAAGCTAGATCAGAACTTTTCAGATGTTTCTGTAGAATCAGTATGCTTATATGATGCACAAATTCCATACTGGGATGAAGATAAGTATTCAGATAAAGAAAAATGGGCAGCCTGGTCTAAAGTTAGTGAAAAGCTAGCACAGTCAGATGCATTTATTTTTGTAGTTCCTGAATATAACGGTATGGTTCCACCAATGATGACTAACTTTTTCTTAAATGCAGACCAAGGTGAGTTATCTCATAAGCCTGCTTTACTAGTTTCAGTTTCTGCTGGTATTAATGGTGTATATCCAATTTCAGAGTTAAGAGCATACTCATTTAAAAACAATAAAGTTTGTTTTATTCCTGAACATTTAATTATCAGAAATGTAAATGATATTCTAAATAAAGAAGTTAAAAGTAAAGAAAAAGACTATATCAATGAAAGAATTGACTATACTTTACCCGTATTGGTGGAATATGCTAAAGCATTAAAACTAGTTAGAGAATCACAAGCTGTAAAAACTGATAAATTTGGTTTTGGTATGTAAAACTGCCACATAAGCTAAGTTATTTTAACTTAAGAATTTTTAAACTCCTTGAATAGTACCCAAAAAGTTTGATAAACTTATATAAGGTAAAATTTAAGGAGTTTTTTATTTTGAAAATACTAGGTGTATTATTTGACTGCGACGGTGTTGTTTTAGACACTGATAATTCATACAGATCATTAGTTTCTAAATTGCTAACTAATGAGTTTAACTATCCAATTACATTAAATGAATGTATTGAGCGTTGGAAAGGTAAAAATGCAGATCAAATAGCAAGAGAATTATTTTTTGAAGGTTGTGATTTTACTGAAGAGTTTATT
>PTJW01000091.1 GCA_002937495.1 Pseudomonadota bacterium
GGTGTAGCTCGACCTGGTCAATAACTTATTTATTACTAATAAATAGAAAATATTTACTTGCAAAAAGTACTAATTTACTGTAAAAATAAAGTATGGCAAATAGAATCAAATTTTCAAAACATGATCTGGACATGATTGTTCAGAGATTATCACTTGTGGACTTCGTAGGAAAGACAGTCCACCTTAAACGCCGTGGTAATGACTACTGGGGGTGTTGTCCTTTTCATGGAGAAAAAACACCATCATTTCATGTAAGAGAAGATAAAAAGTATTATCACTGCTTTGGTTGCGGTGCTCACGGTAATATTTTTGAATTTGCCAAATTTACAAGGGGTGGAACATTTCCTGAAGTTGTTGAATATCTTGCAGATTTAGCAGGTATTAAACTAGAAACAGTAAATTTTAACCCAGCTCAACAAAAAGCATATGATGATTCTATTAAAGCATTAGATTTATCAGCAAAGCTTTATCAAAAGCGTCTAAATGAAAATCCAACAGCTAAAAACTATTTGCTAGAGCGTGGTTTAACAGAAGAAACTATCGCTACATTCGGCCTAGGGTTTGCTTTAGATAGCTGGAATGACTTAAAGAACAGTCTAACTCAACAAGGAATATCTCAAAACATCCTTATAGATAATGGTCTGGTTGTTCCATCTGATAAAGGTGGTTATGATAGATTTAGAAATAGAATTATGTTCCCAATTGAAAATTACAAAAACCAAGTTATTGCATTTGGTGGTCGTGTAATTGAAAAAGAGGAACCAAAATATCTAAACTCTCCAGAAACTAAACTATTTAACAAAAGTTATAACTTATTTGGTTTAAATAAAAACCAAGAGTCTATCCGTAAAGAAAATCAAGCTTTTATTGTAGAAGGCTATATGGATGTTATTGGCTTATATAATAGTGGTTTAATGACAGCAGTTGCACCATTAGGTACAGCAATTACGGAAGGTCAATTATTACTGTTATGGAAGTATCAGTCTTCGCCTATTATTTGTTTGGATGGTGATACAGCTGGTCAAACTGCTGCATTTAGAGCAGCAAAAAGAGCTTTAGGTATTTTACAACCAGGTAGAACTTTACGCTTTATGGTAATGCCAGATGGCGAAGATCCTGACTCATATGTTAAAAAGCACGGTAAAGAAGCATTTTTACAGCTTGCTGAATCTACATTTTCAATTACAGAATGTATTTGGAAAAATATTGTAAAAGGTAAAGACTTAAAAACAGCAGATGATAGGGCCGTTATTGAGCAAGAAATAAACGAACTTACTTCATTAATTCAAAATGAGACAATTGCAAGGCAGTATAAAACAGCCTTAAGAGAAAACTTATGGAATTACGGAAGGGGAATCGATAAAAATCAACAGATTGCGATGAAAAACAGAACAAGATTAGGTACTAAAAGTGCAAAGGTACATGCTACACAGCGTACAAATCATGAAGAAAACCTACTTTTGGCATTAACATTGCAATATCCAGAACAAATACTTTGCTTTGAAGAAAAATTAGCTGAAATCATCTTTACAGATACTGAGCATAAAATTTTACAAAAAGCAATTTTAGACTTTTTAGATAATACAAACCTTGACAATCAAGAATTTGATGATTATCTAAGAAATGTAAGCTTAATAGAACTAAAAACTAGAGTTTTAAAATCTTGTGAGTCTATTTTAAAAGGTGAACAAGAAGATATTGAAGCTCAAGGCGTTGCCAAATATTGGGAAAACCTGCATAAGCAGTTGCAAACACAGCAAAAATCAAGTAAGAAAACAGACCAGGTGCTAGCCCAATTCTTACAAATGGCAAATACTGATAAATAAAGAGTTTTTAAGTCTTTCTATAAAATAGTTAAGTCCAAAATTATAAATTACACAAAAGGAACACTAAACTTATGTCTGCAATTAATGAACAGAACAAAAAAGTTGAAAATGAATTAGAATCTATTGGTGCAACTGAAATAGATTTTGAAGAAATTGAAAGTGACGATTCTTCAGATATGGATGATGTTTCATCTATTATTGAAAACTCATCAGACTATTCATTAGATAAGTCTATGACAGATGATGAAGAGTTTAAGGTTGACCTATCAAAATCAGAAAAAAGAGCAACTACTCGTTCAGTAGCTAAAGCTGAGCCTAGCGTTAGTAGAACAGACGATCCAGTTCGTCTATACCTAAGAGAAATGGGTACAGTTAAGCTTTTAGATAGAGATGGTGAAATTGAAATTGCTGAAAGAATTGAAGAAGGTAAGACGCAAATGTCTACTGCATTATTCTCAATTCCGCATGTATATGCTTCAGTAGTTGAAGATATGAAGATGATCATTTCAGGTGAAAAATTCCTAAGAGAATTAGTTGATATTTCTACACTGCATGACATGCATACTGAAGAAGAGCAAATGTTTGATGAAGAATCAAGCGATGAGTCTTTAGTTGCTTCAGGTAAGTCAGAAGCTGATGATGAAGATGAAGCAGAAGGTGATGATGTAAACATCTCATCAATTGATGATGACTTTGCTTCAGTTACACAGCTAGAAGAAAAATACCATCAAATGATGATGGATGAGTTTGAACAAATCATTTCATCAAACGAAGTTTTACAAACATTAAACGCATCAAGATTAGATCAAGATATGGATGCAGTTGAGAAGAGAAAAGCAAATAAAGAGTTTAAAAATCTTCTAAATGTTTTACAAACTGTAATTAAAGATATTCCACTGGTAAACTCAAAACTATCAGACTTAGTAGGTCTAGTGTATGAGTCATCAAGAAACATTACACGCCTAGAAGGTGAAATGCTAAGAGTAGCAACATCTACAGGTATGTCTAGAGATAAGTTTTTAAAAGCTTATATTGGTGCAGAAGATGACGCTCAATGGTTAGAGAAAAAATCAGAAAAAGCAAAAATCTGGCAAGATATTGAAAATGAAGTTGGCGCACAGTTAAAAGACTTACACGCTAAAATTCTTGCTCAAACAGATAAACTTGGTTTAACAGTGGAAGAATTTAAGCAACTAGCTACTCAAGTTAGAAAAGGTGAAAGAATCACTAACCAAGCTAAAAAAGATATGGTTGAAGCTAACTTAAGACTAGTAATTTCAATTGCTAAAAAATATGTTAACCGTGGTTTACAGTTCTTAGACTTAATTCAAGAAGGTAACATTGGTTTAATGAAGGCAGTTGATAAGTTTGAATATAAGAGAGGTTATAAGTTCTCAACATATGCAACATGGTGGATTCGTCAAGCTATTACTCGTTCTATCGCTGACCAAGCAAGAACAATTAGAATTCCGGTTCATATGATTGAAACAATCAACAAGTTAAACAGAACTCAAAGACAAATGACAATTGACATGGGTAGAGAGCCAACTCAAGAAGAGCTAGCAAAAGAACTAAACATGCCAATTGATAAAGTTAGAAAAGTTCAGAAAATTGCTAAAGAGCCAATTTCATTAGAAACACCAGTAGGTGATGAAGATGATTCAAACTTAGGTGACTTTATTGAAGATACAAACGCTGTTTTACCAATTGATGCAGCTGTTAGATCAAACCTAAGAGATACATTAACAGAAGTTCTATCATCTCTAACTCCAAGAGAAGAAAGAGTTTTAAGAATGAGATTTGGTATCGGTATGTCACAAGACCATACACTTGAAGAAGTAGGTCAAAAGTTTAATGTTACTCGTGAGCGTATCAGACAGATCGAAGCTAAGGCGCTGAAAAAGCTACAGCACCCAAGCAGAGCAAAAATGATTAAGACATTCTTAGAAGACTAATCGAAATAAAAAATCCAGTATAAAAAACTGGATTTTTTTTTATTTGTGATTATAATGAA
>PTJW01000092.1 GCA_002937495.1 Pseudomonadota bacterium
AGAATATATTTAGTTTAAACACTGATTATAAAAAAATCAATATGTTTTTTACTTGTTTTTAATTAGTTTTTTATTATATTGTATAAGGTAATGATCTCATTAACAAATGAAAATATAAAATTAATAAGGAAGCTCTCTAATAATGAAAAGAGTACTAAGTTTATTTGTGGTTTTAGCAGCAAGCTTATTTATGTTTGCTGATTCTGCATTTGCTTTAATAACAAGAGCTATAGTTGCACCACAAGAGTTACACCAATATACTAAAAGAGATTACTCTGTATCAATGAATAAAAAAGGTTATACAGTTCTTTACTTTTACAAATTAGACTCTAAATATGAAAACATGCAAACAGAAGCAGTGAAAAAAGCTGCCTATGATTATCCTAAAGTTAGATTTTTTAAAATTGATATGGAAAATCAAAAATCTGCAAGGAAAAAATTTAAAGTTAAAAAGCCTGGAACAATCTTAATTTTAAAGAAAGGCAGAACAAAGCATAAGCTTGTTAACATAAAAGATGCTGATAAAATTGAATCTAAATTTGAGAAATATTTAAAATAATAACCTTAAATTAAAATAAAAATTGCTTTTAAACACTTATATATGCTATTATTTATAGGTGTTTTTTTATATCAAAAAACATCAAATCAAAAAATATAGAAATTAAAAATAAATAGGAGAATAAACTATGGTTGCTAAAACGATGGACGAATTAGTATCGATTTGTAAAAGAAGAGGATTTATCTTTCAATCTGCTGAATTATATGGTGGTTTACAAGGGATGTACGATTTCGGGCCATTAGGGGTTGAGTTAAAAAACAACCTTAAAAAAGCATGGTGGCAGTCAATGGTTTATGAAAGAGACGACGTTGAAGGTCTAGACTCTTCTATTGTTACTCACAGAACAATGTTACAAATGTCAGGTCATGAAGGTACATTTTCAGACCCAATGAAAGACTGTAAAGAGTGCGGTCATAGAATGAGAGCTGACCACATTGTTGATAATAAATGTGATAACTGTGGTTCAGAAGATCTAACAGAAGAGCGTGAATTTAACCTTATGTTTAAAACACACATTGGTGCTTTAGATGATGGTTCAAACCTTGCTTATTTAAGACCTGAAACAGCTCAAGCTATTTTCGGTAACTTTAAAAATGTTGTAGACTCAACAGCTAAAACAACACCATTTGGTATTGCTCAAATTGGTAAAGCTTTCCGTAACGAAATTACAGCTCGTAACTTCATTTTCCGTGTTCGTGAATTTGAACAAATGGAACTTGAATTTTTCGTTAAGCCTGGTGATGATGAAAAATGGCACGATTACTGGTTAGAACAAAGACTTAACTGGTGGGAAGAGCAGGGTGTTCCAAAATCTAAAATTCATGTTTTAGATGTTCCAGCTGATGATTTAGCTCACTATTCTAAGAAAACATATGACTTAGAGTATGAATACCCACATGGTATTGACGAGATGGAAGGTATTGCTAACAGAACAGACTATGACTTAGGTAACCACACTAAATCTCAAGATGAGCTTAACATTACAGCTAAAGTTCACAAAAACACACAGTCAACTCAAAAAATGGCACTGCAAGATCAAGAAACTAAAGAATGGTACGTTCCTTATGTTATTGAACCATCTGCAGGTGTTGAAAGAGGTATGATTGCTGTATTAAATGAAGCTTACCATGTTGAAACTCTAGAAAACGGTTCAGAAAGAACAGTTATGAAGTTTAAGCCACACTTAGCTCCAATTAAAGCAGCTGTTATTCCACTTAAAAAGAATAAGCCTGAAATTGTTGAAATGTGTAAAACAATTAAAAAAGATTTACAAAAACTTGGTTTAGGTCGTATTCTTTATGAAAACACAGGTAACATTGGTAAAGCTTACAGAAGACACGATGAAGTTGGTACACCAATTTGTATTACTGTTGACTTTGAGACAATCGAAGAAGAAATTCCAACAGTAACAGTTCGTGATAGAGATACAATGGAACAAAAGCGTATCCCAGTATCTGAGCTTAAAAAGTATGTTATGGAATACTTTATTTAATATATAAGTAAAATTTAAAGCTCTCATTAAGTTGAGAGCTTTTTTATAAAATAAAAGGCTATATTTATGTTATTAGGTTGCTTGGGTATTATTGTTATTTCATTTGTTGAAGGTAGTGCCTTTAAATTTATAAATGAATCAAAAAATAGAAACTATATAACTTTTATACTAACACTGTCTACAGTGTTAGGTATGATTTTACTTAGTGTTATTCCATCATATATAATTAAAGGTGAGTTTGATGCTTCAACAGAGTTATCATTTTTTTTTAGTAAATGGTTTTATTTATCGTTATTTTTAGAAATAGCAGGTATGTGGCTATATCGTGAAGCCTACCTTGTTTATAAAGAAAAATACACTATTGTTAATATGTTTATGTTTTCAACTGTTTTCTTAATGCCGCTTTATGCATTTATAATGAATGGTATTACAGGTTTAAATAATAAAATTACAGCAATTGATAGTTTAAACGAGGCTATTATAACAAGCCTTATTTTATTTGTAGGTGTATTTGTATACTTTTATAATAAATTTAAACTAAAAGAAATTACAGACCTTAAAATACTTGTAGCACTGTCATTTTGCATGTTAAATGCAATGTATTTTTCTGTAAAATTGATTCAGTCATATAATGGCATTATTTTATATTCTATTATTTGTTTTATTGTTGCACTTAACTTTTTAGTAACTGCTATTTATAAAAAAGAAACATTAGAAGTTGAAGAAAAGGGCACTAAGTTTAACTTAATTGTTATTGCTAAAACATTTATGCAGTTTATATATGTTAAAAGCGTGGCGTTTGTTCCGGTTGAAATTGTACCAATTGTAAGGCGTTTAGCTCAATTATCAGCAGGTTTAGTAATAGATAGAAAATCTTTAGATAAATATGAAATTTCAGGAATATTAATTATTGTAAGTATATTTATTTATAATATTTTGAAATAGAAAAAAGGAGAGCAAATGCTCTCCCTTGATTTTATCGATTACTAATATGTAATAATATTGAAGTCCTCGCCAAAGGTCTTCCCGTGGTTGAATCGTGCTTCAACTACAGAATATTCCATACTATCAATCCCAAATACAACTTCAACCATTGCTAGGTCAAGTTGAGATGGAATTTCATCAGCTCGTTCTTGTTGCTCTTTATCCCAAGCAAAAACACGGTCAAACTTACTCATTGCTAAATAAGTATCGATGCGTTGTTGGTTTACTTCAGAAGAGCTTTTGCCTGCATGGCGCAAAGCTGCACATTCAGTAAAAATATCTTCGGCAAGTTCTTGATTTTCACTAAGGTAAATACCTTGAGAAATTGCATCAATTGCTTTTTTAGCATCTGATGTTTGACAGAACTCCGCGTCAATCTCAAGAGAGCTAGCGTTGAATGATACAAAAAGAGTAAACATGATAGTAATTAGTTTATTCATATTAAGATGGGCCTCCAAAATGCCCTAGGTTATTGGCTATATGCCACGAGAAACAAAAAGGTTATGAATTATTATATTTTATAATACAAGTTATATACTGACATTTCATTATTCATATTTATATTAACCACGTATAGTGATATTTATTTTTATAAAAACTATAATAGGTATTTAAAAACAAATATTTTTATGCTAAGATTGCTAATAAAATATAAAGGGTAATATTATGATATATATATTAATTTTAGTTGTAATTTTGATAATTTTTATTTTAGCTTATTCATTTTATAATAAAAAGCAACCAAATGAATTATTAATAAAAGGGTGTTA
>PTJW01000093.1 GCA_002937495.1 Pseudomonadota bacterium
AAAATATCGCCATCTGGCTTTCTTGTAAACTTATATGCACCATGGCTAGTACCAACAGCAATAGCTAAAGCATCAACACCTGTTTTTTCAACAAACTCTTTTGCTTGTTGTGGGTCTGTTAATAGCATGTCTTTATCTAACTTACCTTCAAAACCATGGCCATCTTCTTTATCGCCCTCACCTGTTTCTAATGAACCTAAGCAACCAAGCTCACCTTCTACTGAAACATTATGCTGTTTTGCTAAATCTACAACTTTTTTTGTAATATCTACATTATATTCAAATGTTGATGGAGTTTTACCATCTTCCATTAATGACCCATCCATCATTACACTTGTAAAGTTATTATCAATTGCTGATGCACAAACTTCTAAACCATTACCGTGGTCTTGGTGCATTACAATTGGTAAGTGAGGGTATTGCTCTACAGCTGCCATAATAAGGTGTTTTAAGAATACATCTCCTGCGTATTTTCTTGCACCACGGCTAGCTTGTAAAATAACTGGTGAATCTGCTTTATCTGCAGCTTGTAGAATTGCTTTCACTTGCTCTAAATTATTAACATTAAATGCAGGAAGCGCATAGCTGTGTTCTGCTGCATGGTCTAATACTGTTCTTAAATTTACTAATGCCATAAGTATATTTCCTATTATTATTTTATTTTGCTGATATAGTATAACAACTTTATAAATAAAAAGCAAAAAAAAGACTAGGCTTTACGCCTAGTCTTTAACTTTTTTCAACTTTTTTTGCTTTGATATCTTTGATTCAGGATACATAGAAGAAAAAGTGTAAAATACCGAAATTTGAGAGTACAAGTCTTCATCATAATCTTGTTTTTCATCTAGATTATTAAAATACTTTTGATAAGACAGGTAACGAACTGACTGCTGATATAAACCATCCTTATCAATTTCAAACAAGTCATAGTCAATTGTATGGCTTAAATCAACAATATCAAACGAGTAATTTTTAATATAATCAAACTCGTTTTGAGTTAGCAACAAACTTGAAGAAATATCTAAAAATACTGTTAAAGACAAATCCTCATAGTCAACTGTAATGTTTTGGCCAAACATCATATTTTTTTGATCGATATACATTTCTGTAATATCTGAAAAAATCATCTCTCGTTCAGACTCATTAAAGATCAGACCAATATCTTCACGAAAGCTAATAGACTCATTGTAAATGGCGCTAATATAGCTCCAGTCTTGATCTGTAAGTTTTAAAATTTGCTGATAGTTTTTTGAAACATCGATAAATTCATCATATGCTTCTTTAGCTGCTGAATTTTCAGCAGAAACCGAGCTACACGCTGTAAGAACAATAGCCACAACACTTGCAAAAAATATCCGGAACTGCATAAGCAACCCCTCCTAAATGTTATATAAAAGTAGTTTTATTATAGGTATAAGTTCATTATTTTTCAATAAAAAAAATCTCTAAGATCAAATTTAGAGATTTTTTTATATATAAATATATTTAATTTTTCTATTTAATAAAGATTGTTAATTGACGACCTGCTCTTAATATTTTAAGCTTCAAGCCAAATGGAGCTGGCGAACTTAAAACAGTTTGTAATGACGCAACATCTGTAATGGTTGTTTTATTAACCTGTAAAATAACATCACCTACTTGAATATTATGCATAGCAACAGCTTGAGGGCGCTCGATAATTGCTAAACCTTTACTATCTAATGATAAGCCTAAAATATGATTTAACTCTGCAGAAAGTTGCTCAACTACAATACCTGAAAGTCTATTATTACCCCTAATCATAAACTTACCACTCTCAGCTCTTTTTTCAATTGCTTTTAAAATAACCTCTAAGTCCATAACTCTACTATTTCTAATAACTTTTGCTCTAATTTTTTTATCCACAGGCAATGTTGTAACCATTGCTTTGTAGGCATTATTATTATCAATATTAGTATTATGTAATTTAATTAAGATATCACCAGCCTGAATACCTGCTAATGCAGCTGGGCTTCCTGAAGTAACATTTGTTACATAAACACCCTTTGTTGAGTTTAGTTTTAATCTATTTTTTAATGTAGTTGAAACATCTTCACCTCTAACACCTAACCACGCTCTTTGAATAGAACCATTCATTTGTAAAGTATCTACTACAAACTTAACTGCATTTGATGGAACCGCAAAACCAACTCCAGAAAACGCCTCAGTTTTTGAAAATATTGCACTATTAATACCTACAAGCTTACCATCAACATTAATTAAAGCACCGCCTGAGTTACCAGGGTTAATTGCAGCATCAGTTTGAATTAAATACTGAGCTGACTCCATACCAAAAGTACTTCTACCAATTGCAGAAACAATACCCATACTTACACTTTGACCAATACCAAATGGGTTACCTAACGCAAAAACAACATCTCCAATATAAACATCATCAGAGTCAGCAAATGTAATAACATTAAATCTATCTTGATTTGGGTTTTCTAGTCTTAAAACTGCTAAGTCTAATAAATTATCCACACCAACAACATAAGCAGAATATGTGTTATTGTTTGATGTAACAACTTTAATATCCTGAGCTTGCGATACAATGTGAGAATTTGTAATAATTAAACCTTTTGAATCAACAATAACTCCAGAACCTAATGATTTTTCTTCTTTTAATTTAACTGCACTTGCTGTGTTTTGATTAAAATCATCAGCCATAACATTACCATACATTGCAGCATCTACATTATCTTGTAAAGTCGCAATATTTTTACTTGCATATAAACTAACAACAGCACTTGATGCAGCCTTAATACTTTTATGGTACGATGCTCGTTCTACATTTGCACTCCTTACTGCATTAGCATTTGTAAATGATGTAGTAACCAAGCTTAAACTTGCTAATAACCCAACATATAATTTCATTGTTATTTTATGCTTCCTTTTCATTAAGTTCATTTAAAATTGAGTTTAATTCTGTTAATCTTTTTTGCACACCTAAATTAATAATATCTTTAATCTTATCTGTAGTTTTTAAATCTACAACACCATTTCTCATAAATAGACTACTATCTGAAAAATCACCATCTCTTGCTGGATTAATTAATTCAGTAAGTTTATAGGCTTGACCTACTAACTTACATACTAGAATATCTTCTTTTGATAAGATTTTTTTAATAATAGAGTAATGCCTTTGCCCTAACTCTCTTTCTTGTGTAAAATAACATGCAACGGCTAATTTTGCTCGTAAATCATGGTTTATACCAACAAAGTCTAAGTGTAAAATTTCATCAAATAAAGAATCTGCTCTATATTGTTTGTGAATTCTCCACGAAATATCTTTTAATAATGATGTTAAGTATAATAACTCATGCTCTATATTTTTAAACACTTCACTTACAAAGCTATAGCTACTTAAAGCATATTCTAAGCCAAAGCCTTTTTCTAAAGCAATATCCTTTGCATATTTTTCAGCCAAGTTATAATCTGTTGTTTCAATTTGAGAGAACAATACACCTTCTCTTAAACCAAAGTTTGAAAATTTTAATTTATTAAACCCATCGTTAATACCAAATAAGGCTTTTAATAAAGCCGCTCTATATGGAATTGCTGTTTTAAACTTATCATCATAACCAGTAAAGTATGGAGCAATAGAGTCTACATTAAATAGCTCATCTAAAAATCTTGTTAAATGACTTTTTTCAATTTCATAACCTTGTGGAACCTGTACAGTATAGCCTGTTTTTTTCATATTAAGCATAGCAATAGAACGCATACCACCACCATTTGCAATAATATCTAAACCTTCTGAGTTTTTAATCCAGTCATATTCTGATA
>PTJW01000094.1 GCA_002937495.1 Pseudomonadota bacterium
TTATAATTTGTAAACATACTTTTTATAAGTTAGAGGCTTAATGTATAAAGGCTCTAGTGGTTTATCTGATAAGTCATGTTTAATAGCATAGTTAATTAAATCAATTGCTTCAATTTTACCTGTATTTTCTTGTAGGTTATAGTTTTCTAAGTATTCTTTGTATTCTTCAAAGCCTGTGCCAAATACTTTTTGACCCTCTGTTAAATAGTCTTTAACTTCTTCAGGTGCAATAATTACCTGCTGACCATTAGTTTGTAGGTATAGCTGAGATGCGTTATTCTCAAGCATAATAGCATCTGTGTCTTGCTTTGCATAAAGTTCTTCCATCATTTTAAAGCTATCTACACCAACAACATTAATGTGTTTAAATGGCAAAGCTAGGCCTTTTGCTGTAGCAATACCTAATCTTAAACTAGTGTATGAACCTGGTCCTAGGTTTACAACTATTGTATTTAAGTCACTAACCTTTAGGTTATTTGTTTCTAGAATTTCTTTGATTTTAATGTGTAGCTTTTCAGATTGCTTTCTACCTACATGCTCAATAATCTGAAAAGTTTCTTGATTTTCAGTATTATATATTGCCAACTTTATTTCTAAAGTAGTAGTGTCAATTGCTAAATACTTCATGATTAATTTCCTTGGTTAAAAAATGGGCATTATTGGACGATTTAAGTATAGCATATTTTTTAAAAATGTCATATGATATTTAAATCATTATAAAAACTAAAGAGGTGAAGAATGAAAAAAATAACAGAAAATATTAATGAAATTTTCCCTTCTCAATATATTGCTAATACAGCACCAGAAGATGTAGAAAAAGACTTACAAATTTTACAAACTATGCAAAACGATTTTGCTATTCGTGTATATTGCACGCAAGATTCTTTAAATCATTTTAGAATCTATTCAACAAAAGCATATAGCTTATCTCAAATTATTCCTGTTTTAGAAAATATGGGCTTTAAAGTTATTAACCAAGAAACTGTAAAAGCACAAGTTGAAGATAAAACAATTTATATGCAAGACTATGCTTTATCAAATAAGAAAAATGAATGCATTATTTCAAATTATGATCACAACTCAAAGCTTGAAGAGGGATTAAGAATTATTTTAAGCAGAGAAGTGGTAAATGATGAACTTAACGGTTTATTAAATATTTCAAACTTAGATGTATTTGAAATTAACTTACTAAGAGCATTTACTGCATATACTCAGCAAATTGGTACAAAGTACTCATTAAGTGCAATCAGAAAAATTTATGTGTTAAATCCTGAAATTTCAGAATTACTAGTTAAGTCATTTGTAGCTAAGTTTAACCCTGAACTATCAAGAGAAGATTCAACAGAGCAATTTGTTGCATTAGACCAAAAAATTACACACAAGCTAAAATCAGTTAAGTCATTAGATGAAGAAATTGTTTTAAGAGATTCATTTGCTTTAATTAAAGCTATGTTAAGAACAAACTACTTCTCACAAGACAGAATTGAAAAAGGTATGGCATTTAAGTTTGACTCTAAGGCGGTTCCAAACATGCCTAAGCCATTCCCAATGTTTGAAATTTTTGTGTATCATAAAGATATTCAAGGTGTTCATTTAAGAGGTGGTAAGGTTGCTCGTGGTGGCTTAAGATGGTCAGATAGGCATGCAGACTTTCGTTCAGAGATTTTAGGTCTGGTTAAAGCACAAATTGCTAAAAACTCTGTGATTATTCCAACAGGTTCAAAGGGTGGTTTTGTTGTTCGTCGTTCAATGGAAGATTTAACAGCAGAGCAATTCCAGCAAGCAGGTATTGATTGCTACAAAATATTTATTTCAAACTTACTATCAATTACAGATAACTTAGTAGATGGTGAAGTTATTACTCCAAATAATGTTGTAAGACATGATGATTTAGACCCATACCTAGTAGTAGCTGCTGATAAGGGTACAGCAACATTCTCAGATATTGCTAACGGTTTAGCTATCGAGCATGGTTTCTGGCTAAAAGATGCCTTTGCTTCGGGTGGTGCAAATGGTTATGATCATAAGAAAATGGGTATTACAGCTAAAGGTGCATGGGAGAGTGTTAAGCGTCACTTCCGTCACTTTGATTTAGACACTCAAACTGAAAACTTTGATGTTGTAGGTATTGGTGGTATGGCTGGTGATGTATTTGGTAACGGTATGCTATTATCTGAAAAAATTAACTTAGTAGCAGCATTTAACCACAGAGCTATCTTTGTAGATCCTACACCAAATGTTCCAGTAGCATATGCAGAAAGACAAAGACTATTTAAAGAAGTTCAATCATGGGAGTTTTATAATAAAGAGTTAATCTCTCAAGGTGGTGGTATATTTTTAAGAACTGAAAAATCAATTGCTATCAGCCCAGAGATGAAATCAAAGTTTGAGATTAAAGAAGATGAATTAACTCCAGATGAACTAATCGTTAAACTAATGAAGTCTCCAGTAGATTTAATTTGGAACGGTGGTATTGGTACATTTGTTAAATCAAGCTTAGAAGATAATATTGATGTGCCAGATAGAGCAAACGATACTATTCGTATTAATGGTAAAGACTTAAGGGCAAAAGTAATTGGTGAGGGTGGTAACCTTGGTTTTACTCAGCTTGGTAGAATTGAATTTAACCAACATGGTGGTAAAGTTTATACTGATGCTATTGATAACTCAGCAGGTGTATCATGCTCTGATACTGAAGTTAACATTAAAATTTTACTTGAAGCAGCTATTAATAATGGCTCATTAAAAGCTGAAGATAGAGACGCTTTACTTGAGCAAATGACTCAAGCAGTTGAAGAAAAAGTTTTAGCAGATAACTACTATCAAGGTTCATTACTAGATGTTGAAGAAACTCTAGCAGATAAAAATGTTAACTACTATAAAGATTTAATGAATGTTTTAGAAGATAACGGTTTATTAGATAGGTCAGTAGAAAACTTACCAACAAACGCAGAACTTGATGAAAGAGTTCTACATGGTAAAAAAGTTATGACAGCTCCTGAGCTATCAGTGCTATTAGCATATGCTAAAATTGACTTAACAAATAGACTTGTTGAATCACAATTAGTAAAAGCACCAAATGCTGAGAAGTTCTTAATTAATTACTTCCCATCTGAGTTACAAACTTATGAAACTGAAATTAAAAATCATAAGTTAAGAGATGATATCATTGCTACAGGTTTAGCAAACTTCATTATTAACAAAATGGGCTTACCATTTATTGTTAAAATGCAGTCACAATCTGTAAGTAATGTTGAAGATATTATCAGAAGCTTCTTAATTGCAGAAAGACTATTTAACTTACCACAAGTTTATAAAGCAATTGATGAGTTAGATAACAAAGTTAATGCATCTAAGCAAGTAGAGCTTATTGCAAGACTACAAACAATTTTAGAAAACCACTGCTTATGGTTTGTAAGAAACTTACAAAAACCTCTGCATGTTATTGATTGTGTAGAGCTATTAACAACAGTATTATCACAAGCAGGTTTCGACCTTTCAGTATGTTTAGATGATGCAAACTATGAAGCAATTGATAAGCAACTTGATAGATTAGAAAATCTAGAGTCTGTTTTAGATTCTGCATTTATGGCTCATACTTTAAAGGTTGACTTTGATATTGTAAGTAACTTATTTGATGAAGTATCTACAAGAATGGCTCTTAAAGAGTTAATAGCAGGTATTAAATCAATTGAAACTGAAAATACATGGGATGAGATTGCATCTAAAGAATTTATTCGTGAGCTTCATACTCTAAAAGCTAGCCTTGCTAGTCAAGTGTTAGAAGAAAAAGCAGA
>PTJW01000095.1 GCA_002937495.1 Pseudomonadota bacterium
TTTTTTTGATGCATTGTATAAAATATCTCTAATTTGAGAATATACTAAATCTTCTTTTAGTTTTTTATCAGCTAGTTTTTCACTTAAAGCAATAACATCAGCAGCATGAATTTTACTATTTGAGAAGAAACCATCTAGTAAGTCTAAAATAACTTTACCATCTGTTAAAAATTCAACAGCCTTTGATACTGAACCAGCAGAAAATTCTAAAGCTTGAGTTAAGTCTTTATTTGCAAAGCCATTTTCTTCTAAAATTTGCTCAACTTCATGTAATGATAAAGCATCTAGTTTAATTTTTCTACATCTTGAGCTAATAGTAGGTAGTAGCTTTGCAGGGCTGCTAGATACTAACACTAAAAATGTATTTGCAGGTGGCTCTTCTAATGTTTTTAAAATAGCATTAGCACTGTTTTGGTTTAAGTCATCTGCTGAATCAATAATAATAACTCTTTTATTATCGCTAGCTAAAGCTAGGTTACCAAGTGAGTTTCTAATTTGCTCAACAGTAATTTGCTTTTTACCATCTTCAGGTTTAATAACTTTATATTCATCTAAAGATCCTGCAGTAATTCGTTGGTAATTTGTTGAATTAATATTTACAGAAAATCTGTTTGGGTTGCTTGCTGGGTTATTACCACAAATAAGCATTTTAGCTAAAATTTCTGCAAATTTAGCTTTACCTATGCCTTTAGTGCCATGTAATAAAATAGCATGCGGAAGTTTGTTATCGTTAATTAATTTTAAGATAACTTCTTGTGCTTTTTTATGGCCAATTAAAGGTTTTAGGTCTTGTACTTCTTGCATTAAATAAGCTTTCTGTTTTCTAAATGTTTAATGACTTCAGCATGGATTTCTTCAACAGACTGCTCAGCATCAATAACAATAATATTATCTGATGTTTCAGCAGCTTTTAAAAAACCTTCTCTAATTTTTTCGTGATATGCTAGTTTTTTAGATTCCATTCTTAATTCATCTTGGAATAACTGTCTTTCTCTAGCTCTTGCAATACCATGAATAGGGTTAATATCTAACACAAATGTTAGCTCAGGCTCACAGCCCATAATAGCTTTTTTTGTAATATTTTCGACAAATTCAAAATCTAAACCACCAGCAAAAGACTGGTAAGTATAGCTAGATAAATAAAATCTATCTGTAATAATGCTATGTCCGTTATCTAACATTGGTTTAATTGTAGTTCTAACATGTTCATGTCTTGCTGCAGAAAATAGTAGAAATTCGCTTAAGTCATCTAAAGAATTAACATCACCTTTAACTAGTAAGTTTCTAATTTTATCAGCCATATCGCAACCGCCTGGTTCTTTTGTTAAATGAACAGGAACTTTTCTGTCTTTTAAGTATTTTGCTAATAACTTAATTTGAGTAGTTTTACCTGATCCATCGCCACCTTCAAAAGCAATAAAGAAACCTTTAGACATGATGTTATTTTCTCCTTTTTAGTAATTTGTGTAAGATTGTTTGTTAAATTTATAGTCAAGCATTGCATCTAGTTTTTCAAACATTTGTAGTTTTGCACTAGGTGTTTTTGCAATTAAGTCGTAAGTTAAAGGAACTTTTTGACCGCTATGAGTAATTTTTAACTTACCAATAACATCACCATAATAAACAGGTGCATTAATTAATGGTTTATATTCTACTTCTGCTTTTAATGTATCAAACTCTTTTTGAGTTAGGTTCATGTATAAGTCTTCTTTTAAACCAGCATCAATAAACTTATTTTTACCTAAATATACTTGTGCTTGAGCAATAGTTTCTGAAGATGAAGCTAACTTAATATTTTTATATTTTTTATATGCATATTCATATAGTTTTTTAGCTTCAGACTCTCTAAGTGCTTTGCTTTTTGCACCTAAAATTACAACTATGTATCTTAATTGGTTTTGCTTAGCAGAACTAACAATATTATAACCAATAGAACCTACATGACCTGTTTTTAAGCCATCAACACCAAGTTTACCAAGTAAAGTGTTTTTGTTGTATTGTCTAATACCGTTATGCTTAAAGCTTTTTAACCTAAATACTTTGTAAAACTCAGGGAAGTCTTTAATAATTCTTTCACCAAGTAAAGCAAGGTCAGATGCTGTACTTACATGGCCTTTATTGTCCCAGCCTGTAGCATTAACAAAGTTCGTACGCTTCATGCCCAGTTCATTAGCTTTTTTATTCATTAGTTTAACAAACTCTTTTTCAGAGCCTGCAATATATTCAGCAACCGCTGTGCTAGCATCATTACCTGAAGAAACTGCAATACCTTTAATTAGGTCTACAACTCTAATTTTACTACCTGGGTCTAAGAACATTTTAGATCCACCTTTTCTCCAAGCAGTTTTACTAATAGTAATTTTATCAGATAGTTTTATATTTTTATTCTTAATTTCTTCAAATAAAATGTATAAAGTCATCAGTTTTGTAGTACTAGCAGGTGGTAGCGTTAAGTATGCATTTTTTTCCAGTAAAATTTTACCAGTGTTAATGTCTTTTAAAATATAAGCTTTAGCCTTTACATTAATTGCAAAAGCACTATTTATTGAAAATATTAAAGCTAATGTTAAAAGTATTTTTTTCATAAATTCCTCGTAAATTATAAATTATTTATTTTTTGTAATGATGGCGTTATAAAAGCCTTTGTCTTTAACTTCGATTAGTAGTTGTTCAATTTGTTTGCTAGCATCTTTATTTTCTACAACAACTCTGTAATATGTTTGTCCATTAATAGGAACAGAAGTTATTTTAACTCCCTTAATGCTTTTTGAAGCCTTGTAATACATTTTCCTTGCATTATTTACATCAGAAAATGAAGCTAGCTGAATAATAAAATCACCAGATACAGCACTTGGCATTACTCTAGCAGCTCTAGGAGCAACTTGTGATGTTGTCGCTGTATTTACAGCACGATCTCTATTTGCAATTCGTGTTGTAAATGATGAACCTGAACCAGCATTGTATGAGTTTTGAGCTTGGTAAGATCCTGTATTTGAATATCTTGACGTAAACGAACGCTGAGGCTGAGCAGGCTGTGGCTTAGGTTGGTAGTTGCTGTAGCGTCTTTGTTGTTGGTAAGCAGGAACAGGTTTTGCTTGCTTATAAACAGACTTTCTAACATCACCACCGTGTACGCTAATTGCTTCAACTAAAACATTTGCAGTACCTTTTTTATCAAAACCTAATGCTTTTGCACCAGCATAGCTTAAGTCAATTAATCTGCCTTTATAAAACGGACCTCTATCATTAACTCTTACTACAATTGATTGGCCTGAGTCTGTATTAGTTACACGAACATATGTTGGCAGTGGTAAAGTTTTATGAGCTGCAGTATATGCGTACATGTTGTAGTCTTCACCGTTTGCTGTTTTTTTAGCATGAAAGTCTTTACCGTACCATGATGCTACACCGTACTCTCTATAACCTTCAGATGACTGAAGAGGGCTGTACCAAACACGGTTACCATGTTCATTATATTCGCTATATGGTTTACCTATTTTTCTTTTCTCATGTGCAATAGACGGAGCCGATTGCGGAGCCTTAGCACCAAGTGAATGAGTAAGATTGTAGCCAATAGCTTGCGGTAATGAACAAGCTTGTAAAACAATAGCAACACTTGTTAATGATAAAAATTTACAAATACGATTATTCATAGCTACACCTTTTTCTCTTTATTTGGTTTTGTTTCGTCATTTTCTGAACCTGTAGGTTCTTGTTTTTTAATTTCTTCAGCTAATTGTAAAACTGAGA
>PTJW01000096.1 GCA_002937495.1 Pseudomonadota bacterium
TTTAGGGTGCTTTTTTTGTTGTTAAATACTTAAAAAAGAATGGTTTTTATTATTGTTTTTTTGTGCTAATAATATTAAGTAAGATAATTATTATAATATAAAAGGGTAGATTTAAATGGATGTTACAACAGCAATAGAAACACGACGCAGCATTAGTAAAATGCAAGATAAACCAGTAGATTTATTTGATATTGAAGATATTTTACAAGCAGGTTGCTGGGCTCCAACACATTATAAAACAGAGCCTTGGAGGTTTCATGTTTTTGCAGAAGACAGTAGAAAAATTTTATCAGATATTTTTGTTGAAGGTATTAAAGTTAAATATCAAACTTCAGAGTTATTAGATGCAAAAGTAGAAAAAGCAAAAAATGCACCATTTAGAGCGCCTGTTGTAATTGCAGTAACTTGTAAATTAGAAGAAGAATTTCAGGCGCCAGTTTGGGAAGAGTATGCCGCAGTATCATGTGCTATTCAAAATATGTCATTACAAGCTCATGCATTAGGTTTATCATCTATTTGGAGAAGTGGAGATTTTACAGAATTTGAAAATGCAGAAGATTTCTTTAAAGTTGATAAATCAAAAGGTGAAAGAATAATGGGGTATTTATATATTGGTTATTCAAACCAGCCTGAAGGTTCAGTATATAGAGAAGAGCCAGACTGGAAATTAAAAACTAAGTTTTATTAAAAAGCAAAAAGCACCTAATTAAAGGTGCTTTTTATAAAATATTAAAAAATACCTTGCTATTTTATAAAAAACAAAGTAAGTTAAAGTTATGTCAAACAACATAGTCTTAGGTATTAAGTTACTTAAGCAAAGCTAGCGGCCTTATGGTTGCTAGCTTTTTTATTATTGCTAAAAGTATTTAAATAATGTATAAATATTAATATTAAAATAACTAATTTATTAAGGAAAACAAATGTTATTACCAGCAGATAAGTCTTTAGGACAAAATTTTTTAATCGATCAAAATATTTTAGATAAAATTGCGTACTCAGTTCGTGCGCAAAAAGGTGATACTGTTATTGAAATTGGTCCAGGGCAAGGTGCATTAACTCGTAAAATGTTAGAAAAAGGTGTTAATGTTATTGCTGTTGAATATGATGAAAGATTTATTGAACTTTTAAATGACTTAAACAATCAAGGTTATGAAGGAAAAATTACTGTTCATCATGCTGATGTTTTAAAAACAGATTTAACAAAGCTTACAGATAAAAAAGTTCCTTTAATTGGTAACTTACCATACAATATTGGTACAGAAATTATTTTCCAGGCTATTAGAGAGTCAGACAGTTTTTCTCAAATGCTATTCTTATTACAAAAAGAAGTTGTTGAAAGAATTACAGCAACTGTAGATGATAAGCACTGGGGTCGTTTAGGTTTAATGTGCCAGCAATATGCTGATACTGCATACTTATTTGATGTTCCGCCAACTGCATTTGTACCAGCACCTAAGGTTATGAGTACAATTGTAGAGCTTATGTTGCTAGATAAGCCAAGGTTTGATATAGAGCATAATAAACTTGAAAGAGTAATTAAAACAGCTTTTATTAAGCGTCGTAAAATGTTAAGAGCAAGCTTAAAGGGTACATTAACTCAAGAACAAATTGAAGCAGCAGATGTTGAACCAACAGAACGCCCTGAAAATTTAGAGCTAGTAGACTTCGTTCGTTTAGCTAAGCAGTTATAATTAAAGACTATTTTTATATTATTAGAATAAAAAAGCCACCATTTTAGGTGGCTTTTACTATTGGTGTTAAAACAATGTAATAAAAAAAGCCCAAAGGTAAAACCTAAGGGCTATTTTTGTGCAATAAGTATAATTATACAGTAGCAACTTTAATTGAGTTTGTTGAACCCAGCTTACCAATTGGTGAGCCGAAAGTAATAACAATCTTCTCGCCTTCGTTAGCAGCGCCAAATTCTTTAGCTTTTTCTGTAGCTAATGGCATTAGTTTGTCTACTGATTCAGGAGCTGCAACAACTCTTGATGAGATACCGTAGTTTAATGCTAAAGCTCTAGCTACTTTAACATCTGGAGTTAAGCTCCAAATTCTTGTAGTAGGGCGTTGTCTTGACATTCTTCTAGCTGTTGAACCTGTAGCTGTGTAACATACAATAGCTTTAGATTCTAGTTGCTCAGCGATCATAGCTGCTGATGATGAGATTGCATCTTCTGTAGCTAGTTCGTCAGCTGGAGTATCAGCAAAGTAGAACTCTTGGTTTCTCATGAAGTAAGGAGCTTGGTTAGCAAAAGCAGCAATAGAAGCCATAGCTTGAACTGCAGCAATTGGGTGGTCACCAGCTGCTGATTCGTTTGAAAGCATTACAGCATCAGCACCGTCGAATACAGCGTTAGCGATGTCTGAAGCTTCAGCTCTTGTTGGAGATGGGTTTCTAACCATTGAGTCTAGCATTTGTGTTGCTACTACTACAGTTTTACCCATGTCTTGAGCTTGTTTAATTAATGATTTTTGAATTAATGGAACTTTAGCGAAAGGTACTTCAACACCTAAGTCACCACGAGCAACCATAATACCGTCTACAACTGGTAGAATTTCTTCAATTCTGTCAACTGCTTGAGGCATTTCGATTTTAGCCATGATTTTGTATTTATCGCCAACGATTTCTCTTAATTCTGTAATATCTGAAGGTCTTTGAACGAATGATAGAGCGATCCAGTCTACTTCTAGGTCTGTGTCTAGTGTGTATCTTACGTCTCTGTGGTCTTTATCAGTCATAGCTGTAACTGGTAAGTCAACACCTGGTAGGTTCATACCTTTTCTGTCTGAAATTTCGCCGCCAGCTGTAACTTCACATTTAACGTAGCCTTCGCCTTTTTCGATTACTTTCATTTGGATAACACCATCGTTAACGAAAATAGGGT
The DNA here is from genome assembly GCA_002937495.1 of Pseudomonadota bacterium. Taxonomy (GTDB): domain Bacteria; phylum Pseudomonadota; class Alphaproteobacteria; order UBA1280; family UBA12223; genus UBA12223. The sequence continues at coordinate 2,889 of PTJW01000096.1, forward strand.
CGTTAACATCTAATGATGTTAGAATTTCTGCGTGTGGTAAGTGTACTCTTGTAGCGTCACCTAGTTCTTCGTTGTTATCGAATGTGAAAACATCGCCAACTTTTAGTACGTGAGCTTTATCAAATTTACCAACTCTAATTTTAGGACCTTGTAGGTCTTGTAGAATTGCAATCGGAGTGTTAGTTTCAGCTTCAATTTCTCTGATCCATGCTACTCTTCTTGCATGTTCTTCTGGTTCACCATGAGAAAAGTTAAGTCTAAATGCGTTTGCACCTGCTTTTACTAGTTCGTGAATTTTTTCTTTAGAATCAACAGCAGGACCTACTGTTGCTAAGATTTTTGTAAATCTTTCCATTTGAATATGTTCCTCTATAAATATTTTGATTGCACAAATCTTAAATTTATTTTAAAATAAGTTTAAGTCTTGGTTGTTATAACACATTTAACATAAAAAATAAACACATAGGATTCAAAATATGCATATATTTCTAAAATTTTACATTTTTCTGTGGAAAAATAAGTCATTTTTATTCTTCTTCATGGCAATTATACCACTGATTTGTTATTCATACTTAAATAACAATAAAAAAAGTGCGGTTTCTGAGATTACTGTAAATAACTATGATTTATCTAAGTTTAATAAATCTAACTATTTAGAATATAGCAAAATTGACTTAAAAGATAATGTTATTAGTGTAAAGGTAATGGCAGATTCTAAAGCACTAGCTGATGAATCTTTAAGAGAAGTAAATAAAGAAATTATTACTGATATTTCATATGCTATTTTACAAAAGAAAAAAACAGATTTAGACCATAAAACTGCCAAGATTGCATCAATCCTTAAAAAGCAAGAATTA
>PTJW01000097.1 GCA_002937495.1 Pseudomonadota bacterium
TATTAAAATATTATAAATCAATATTTACTTTAATTTTTTTAGTGTTGTTTAAAATCCAACCGCCACCAAGCATTCTTCTGTCGTCATAAAAAACAGCTGCTTGCCCTGGTGCTACCATTGCTTCAGGGTTGTATAGCTCAATTGTAGCAGTTCTATCACCAGTTTGGATTAAACGACACTCAATAGGAGCGTGGCCATTTCTAACTCTAACTTGTAAGTCTAAGCCTTCAGCAGGGATATCTTCACCAATCCAGTTTAAATCTTTAATATTGAATTCACGAACTTTAAGTTCTTCTTTTGTTCCTAAAACAACTTCGTTAGTTTCAGGGCGAATTTCTACAACATAAACAGGGTGGCCTAAAGTAATACCTAAGCCTTTTCTTTGACCAACTGTAAAGTTAATAATACCATTGTGTTTACCAAGTACTTTACCAGAGTTATCTACAAAGTTACCTTCTACAAAAGCAGCAGGGTTTTCTTTTTGTACAATTTTTCTGTAATTACCGTTTGGTACAAAGCAAATATCTTGTGAATCTGGTTTTTTGCTTACATGCAGTTTAAGCTCTGATGCTAGTTCACGAGTTACATCTTTATTTTCTACAGCACCTAGTGGGTAAACTGTGTAATCTAGCTGGTCTTGCCTTGTTGTGAATAAAAAGTAGCTTTGGTCTTTAATATCTTCTTTGCCTCTGTGTAAAGTATATTTACCTAAGTCTTCATCCCAAATTTTTTGTACATAGTGACCAGTTGCTAAACCATCAGCACCTAATTGCTTTGACTTTTCTAATAAAGCATCAAACTTAATTCTTTCATTACATCTTACACATGGAATAGGCGTAGCACCTGCAGAGTATGTATCAACAAAGTCATCAATAACATCTTTTTTAAAGTCAGACTCATAGTTTAAAACATAATGATCAATACCCATTGTTTGGCAAACTCTACGAGCATCATATACATCATCAAGTGCACAACATGTACCCATTTTTTTGTTTGGTTCGCCATCATCAGTAGGGCTGTAATCCCATAATTGAAGAGTAATACCAATTACCTTGTAACCTTGCTGTTTTAATAGTGCTGCAACAACAGAACTATCTACGCCGCCAGACATAGCAACAACAATTGTAGTATCTTCAGGTTTTTTGCCTCTAACTAGAGGTGGTAAATTTATCATATATACTCTTTCTATCTAGAATTTTTGTTTTGTAAATTAATTTAACTGTATTATAATTAAATAAGCATAAAAATCAAATAATGAATAATAATAGTTGCTTAAAAAATTAGCACAGTTTAGGAGTAAAATAACAATGTTTTATAAAAAAATCAACCTATTAATTTTATTAGCATTTATAACAAGCTGTACAATAACATATGAAGATCCGAAATCTTTAGAAGTAAAACCACAACCAGTTGCTAAAAAAAGCTACGGTATTTGGAAAAAAGAAAGCTGTAAGCTAGAGGCAACTCGTGCAGATATTACAATTAAATTAACAGATATCTACACTGAAGATAAGGCTAGAATTTTAGTACAATCTGAAGAACCATTAAAAAGAAAGCCAGAATTTAAAATTTGGGGTTTAGATGGTTATGACTATGAAATTACAGGGCGAGGCAGAACATACTCATTAGAAATCCCAACAACAATATTAGCACAGGCTAAAATGTATTTAAACCAAACATTTTTACAAGTAAGGTACCAAATTAAAGGAACAGACTATTATCGACGAGCTGTATTTAACTTACAAGAAATGCCTCAAGCTATTATTGATATTAAAAACGATTGTAAATAAAAAAATCCCCTTCAAACATTTAATCAAAGAAGGGGCTTTTTTATATATAGCATGATTAGACTCAATTTAGTAGAAGAAACACAATGATACTATTTACAAAACAAAAAAGCACTCCGAAGAGTGCTTAATAAATGGTGGGCTGTACAGGACTTGAACCTGTGACCAATTGATTAAAAGTCAACTGCTCTACCAACTGAGCTAACAGCCCGATAAGGTATCGCAAAGCAGCTAAGTAAAAATTTGAAGCCTTAAATCTCCCTTGCGATGATTTGTAATATAACGAAATTTAAAACTAATGTCAATAGGTTGTGAAAAAAAATATTGACATTATCTTTATATATTTCTATAATTATCGAAATACTTATAAATAATAGAAATAGGAGACTATAAAAAATGAACTTTGAACAAGCTATGAAATCATTTAATGTTTTGGGACAGAATGTTAGATTAAAGCTTATGCTTAGACTTGTAGAAAAAGGCGATGAGGGTTTATGCCCCTGCGATATGTTAGAAGAGTTAAATATTGCAAATTCATCATTATCATTTCATTTAAAAGAATTAGAAAGCTCAGGGTTAGTTACTAAGGAAAAAAAAGGTCAGTATATTTTTTATTATGCAAAGTGTAATGTGTTAAAGCAATTAGGTGAGTTTCTTTTAGAAAAATGCCCAACTTGCGATAGTTTATAATTAATATAAGGAGATATATTCATGTTTGAATTATTAGGTGACTTGGTAGCATATAATTTACTAAGTTTAGAAGAGGGCACTCGTTTAGCTAATGCAGTACACTTTTTTGTGATGGATGTTTCAAAAATTTTAGTATTAGTTACAACAATTATGTTCATTATTTCTTTCTTTAGATCAAAAATTGATAATGAAAGAGTAAAGAAATATATTGAAGGTAAACCTAAGTGGATGTCATACTTACTAGCAGTTTGTTTAGGTGCAATTACACCATTCTGCTCATGCTCATCAATTCCATTATTTATTGGTTTTATCGAGGCAGGTATTCCATTTGGCATTGTAATGGCATTTTTAATTACTTCACCAATGATTAATGAAGTTGCAGTACCTATATTAGGAATGTCTGTAGGTTGGGATATTACAATTGCTTATGTATTAACAGGTATGGCTGTTGGTATTATTGGTGGTTTATTATTAGAAAAACTAGGTATGGCTAAACATGTTGAAGACCATGTTTATGATAAAAATAAAACAGTTTCAGCTTGTTCTACAGGCAGTTCATGTGACTCTGTAAAATCAACATCGTGCTGTTCTACAGATAAAACAGAATCTGAAGAAAAAACATCATGCTGCTCATCTAAAAAAGAAGAAAAGTCAACATGTTGTTCTAAGCCAAAGTCTGAATTATCAAAGCAATTAAAATTTGCTTATGATTATACTAAAGATACTATGTTTAAAATTACACCATATATTTTAATTGGTATTGGTATTGGTGCTTGGATTCATGGTTATGTTCCGGAAGAATTCTTTTTAGAGCATGTAGGTAAAGATAATTTATTTGCAGTTCCATTAGCAGTATTATTTGGTATTCCATTATATACAGATGCTGTTGGTGTTATTCCGGTAGCTCAAGTGTTATTAGAAAAGTCAGTTCCGGTTGGTACAGTAATGGCTATGATGATGGCAGTTGTTGCAATTTCATTACCAGAGCTAATTATTTTAAGAAAAGTTTTAAAGCTAAAACTAATCGTAGTATTTGTTCTATTAATGTTTATATCATTTAATATAGTTGGTTATATGTTTAACGCAATATTTTAAAATAAAAAAAGCTCTCGTAAGAGGGCTTTTGTTTTGTCTAGATTTGCTTAATGAATATCTTATTATATATATAAATTTGAGCATAAAAAAACACACAAGGCTTTTCTATGGGTTAACAGTTTGCAGCCTTAACCACCTTGTGATAATAACTATATAG
>PTJW01000098.1 GCA_002937495.1 Pseudomonadota bacterium
CTTTATTTTTTAGAAAAGTTAACCAATAGTATAAATATAATACAAGCTGGTAATAACACTGTATAGTGTGAACATATAATATTCATTGCATTATGCTCAGGGCAAATAAATAAATTAATAAAACCTGCAAAGCCAAATGCTGTTAATGTTAATAATACTGATGTTTTTAATGTATATAAAATATATCCTTTTCTTACATAGTAAAATAGCACTAACATTGGGAATGACATACCAAGTAAAGCTCTATAAACACAATCTTCATACCAAACTATGTTAGGATTAGCCTGATAAGCATTATAAGCCATTATTCCCATTACTGTGGCAAATACTAGCCACATAAAATAAAATGCAATAGAAGCTAGCTTTACAGGCATTCTAAACTCTTGCCCTGGAATTGATAGTTTAAACGCTAAATAAGGACCTAATAAGCAACTAACAGAAAACACTACTAACTGAATATTGAATATATTAAATTGATCAAACCTAAATACTTGTGCTAAGTCTGGTCTAAAATCTGATGACAGTAAATAAAGCATAATAAATAAACCACTTAATGCAAAAATAGCAAAAAAGAATTTAAATAATGACACGCCTTTTACATACTTAGCTTGTTTAGCTAAATCATATATTAAAAAATTTGTTTCGATATGCTTCATATTATCTATCTTTCTGCAATTTTTCTCGTAAAGACTTATAAGCCCTATGTGCTGTGGTTTTAACATTGGCCACGCTAATTTTTAATTCTTTCGAAACCTCTTTAACCGAGTATTCATTAACCTTTAACATTAAGACCACCTGTCTTTGCCTTTCTGGCAATGCATCTAGTGCTATTTGAAGGTCTTCATCAAACCCTTCATCTATACTATTCGTTTCATCTGCACAAAAAGTTTCAATATACTCATCATTATTTATTTCATGATCTGTGATTTTTTGATATTTACGAATGTAATCAATCATTTTATAACGACAAATAGCATAGCTCCATGTAATAAAACTATACTTAGGATTATATGTGTGTAAAGCACGATGAACACCTACTAATACATCTTGTAAAATATCTTCAGTATTATCTTTATTAAATGTATGCTTATTAATAAATGGTCTTAAAATATCTGCAATGTTTAACAATAGCTCACGATAACATGCCTCGTCACCCTCTTGAGCCTGTATTGCTAGATTTTTAAAATATAAGTTTTTATCTTTTTTTTCCATAACTATTTTATAATACGACCATCTGAATTATTTGTAAATACTCAAACAGGCTTTTTACTTTAGATTTGTTGCACTTTAGCCACCATTTTTAGTTATAAACATAAGCAAAAATAGACTAATTGTAAAAAAAAGTAAAAAATCAATTTTTATTACTTGACTTTACATCAAACTCTGATTATAAATCGTAGTACTAATACCCACAACTTCCCTTTTTTTACGATAACTTTTTAGTTATCGTCTAGCAACTTTATAGGTACAATTATGCTAAACTTCTTAAAAAAATCTTTCATGTTAGCTGTTGCAGTACTTGTTTTTGGATGTTCTGCTCCTGTCAACCAACATGTACATCAAGCACCAACCGAAACAAATCTAGTTGAAAAAGAAATTCTTCAACTTAACGAGCAAGCGATAAGCCAATCTTTAGAATATAAAGAAAAAGCTCTTGAGCCCGTCATCTTAACAACAAACACACAAGATTTTGAGATTGAAATTGTAAATAAACCAACCGCGGTAAAATCAGATACAAAACCAATTGCAAAAAAACAATACATTTATGGTTTGAGATTAACTCAATTTGAGTTAGATCAAATTAAAAAAGATATTGTTGAACGCGAAGGCTATAAATCTGAATTTTACCTTGGACGCAACGGCGTACCCACCATTGGCGCTGGTCAAACAATTGGCAAACGCAGTAAAAAAACAGGATTAATTAAACTACACAGTCATTCCACCATCAACAAAATGATGAAGAAATCTGGTATCAAAAAACTAAATAATGGAGAATATGCTTGTTTGGTAGACATGGTTGGTTCGGCTAACTTTGAAATTAAACGAGGAACTTACAATCGTTTTATTACAAATATTCGTCGCAACAACAATGACGGCCTATACAAACTTTCTGATGTAAAAGTTCAAGGAAAATGCTCAGACAACTCGTATGTACTAACAAAATCTGAAAAATCTAAACTATTAGACTACTCAGTGGTTAGCATTTACAAGCAAGTTGAGCACTGGGCCAAAGAGTATAATATTGACTTAGCACGACTTCCTATTGAAATTAAGGAAGTTGTTTATGATTTATTCTACCGTGGAGGACGCCATTTAGTTTTAGGTAAAAACACACCTTCAATTAACCAAGCACTTTTAAATGATGACCGCTTAGCACTAGCAAAAGAACTGTACGCTCGAAGCAATGGTGATAAAATTTGGCAAAATGATTTGCGAAATGCATCACTACTACTTCTTGTAAAACGCACTTTAACATTTGATCAATCGCAAGAACTAGATAAGTTTATCGCTAATGATAAACTTGCACACAAAGTAAACTTACGACTCTTTAAGATGTTTGCGAAGTACAAAAACCCAACCGATGGAGAAACCGTAGCTTCTGTAAAAGAAATTATTTCACTTCAGCCTTTAATTAAAGCAAAACTAGCTCGACTAGACGCATAAAAGCAAAAAAAAGAAAATTACGCAAAATAAATATACCTGATATTATTTACAGATTTAGTTCAAGGGACTTATTGTAAAATTATAACGCTAAGACTTAAAGTTAATTCATAAGACGCATCGACATGCGCAGATTACTCAACTTTAAATAAAACAAGGATCTAAAAACATTCCTTAAAAATACTCTTAGCCATAATTTTATAATTCAAGATGCTTACTAAACTTAGTAAATAATATTCAGATAGCGAAAGTAAAAGCCCCTCAATGAGGGGCCTTTACTATATTATAATCATAAAAATTAGTTATTTTCTAATGACTTTTTGTATTCTTGTGTGTCAATAATTCTTTGAGCTACACCTGTATCAATAGCTGCTTGTGCTACTTTTGATGCTACTATAGCCATAAGTCTTTTATCAAATGGTTTTGGAATAATATATTCTCTACCAAATTCTAACTTAACACCACCATATGCAGCTTCAAGCTCTTCATAAACTTCTTCTTTAGCTAATTCTGCTAATGCAACAGCTGCTGCCATTTTCATTTCTTCATTAACTTTAGTTGCTTGAACATCTAATGCACCTCTAAAAATATAAGGGAAGCATAATACATTGTTAACCTGGTTAGAATAGTCTGATCTACCAGTACCAACAATTGCATCATCTCTTACAGCCTTAACTTCTTCAGGCATAATTTCAGGAGTTGGGTTAGCCATAGCAAAAATAACTGGATTTTTTGCCATTGTTTTTACCATTTCTGGCTTTAGAACGCCTGCTGCTGAAACACCAACAAAAATATCTGCACCATTTACAGCTTCTGCTAATGTGCTAATTTCATCTGTTTTTTGTGAGAACTCTTGAACATATTCGTTAAGGTCATCTCTTTTATCATGAATAACACCTTTTGAGTTTGTAATAAAGATGTTTTCTTTTCTTACACCAATTTTATTTAGCATTCTCATGCATGATAAACCTGCAGCACCTGCACCTGAACATACAACTCTTACTTCATGAGCTTTTTTACCTGTTA
>PTJW01000099.1 GCA_002937495.1 Pseudomonadota bacterium
CCCTTTTTATTTTTATTCGTGAGGATTAATTTCTAGTACTTTAAATATTTTACCCATTTCTTCTTCTGAAAGCAACTTTTTAAGTACATAATTTATATAGTCTTTTTCTTCAGCTGTAGCATTTTCTAATAATTGTTCGGCTCTAACAAGTAAGCCATTTGCTGCTAAAAAGTCGTTCATATTTGAAATATTTATTTCAGCATAACCGTCAAATGGTTTAATGATTTGTCTAAAATCAACCTGAGTAGTTAAGTCTGAATTTGAAATATCTTCAAATATGCCAACTTTTTGATGATTTTTAATTGCTTGTAAAGTATCTGATGTTCCTAAGTCGCCATAGTCAATAACAAGAAGTTTAGCGTTTAGTAACTTTAAATCTTGTAGAATTTCGGGCATGTCTGGGTATAGTTCAACAATATCTTCAACATAGCTTTTACCAATAAATGTAGGTTTTTCTGCTAAGATAAACTCAAACTTATCGTTAATTAGGCGTTCATAGTATTGTCCGTCTTTTTTAGCATATTGACGAGCAGGTAGCGCATCAAAAAACTCATTAGCTAAAACAATGGTTAAATCTTCAGATCTTATATCTGTAATATGTTCTATCCAGTTTACATTGTTAAACTCAGCTAGTTTATTTGCCTGTGTTTGTTTTAAAGTAGGGCTGATTTCAAGCAAGTTATATTTGATATTTTCAAAATGAGAAGGGCTCATCTTTTTAATTGTTTTTAAAACGTCTTTAGCCATAGTGCCTTTCCCAGGGCCAAGCTCTAAAATATTAACTTTGCCAGAATGTTCAAAAATTCTTCCTAAAATCCAAAATGCAATAACTTCAGAAAATAATGGAGAAAGCTCAGGAGCTGTAATAAAGTCTGCAGTTCTTTCGCCCATTGGTACTTTTTTCATATAATAACCATGCTCGTTATCATAAAGAGCATGGTTCATAAAGTCATATACTGAAATTGGAAACTGTTTAAAATGCATCATCATCTAATTTTTCTGTATAAATAAATTTTGTTGAATTATCGTTGTCTTTACCGTCTTTATAAGCATTTGAAATTGCAGTTTCAATTTCTTTTTTCTTTTGGTAAATTCTAAATAGCATATACATACCAATAAAAATCATTGGTAAGCATAAAATTTGACCCATAGTAATATATTGGAAAATAGGCATTGTATTTAAATGTTCGATATTATCAGGTTGGCGAGTATATTCAATAAAGAATCTAAAAATACCATAGCCAATTAAAAAGCTAGCTGAAACAACACCTTGGCGGTTTGTTTTTTTAGCAATAGCAAATAAAATAAAGTATAATATTAAGCCTTCAAATAGTGCTTCATATAATTGTGAAGGATGACGAGGAACATCACCACCTGTAGGGAATACCATAGCCCAAGGAATATCAGAAGCTCGACCGTATAATTCACCATTAATAAAGTTTGCAATCCTACCTAATAATAAACCTAAGCAAGCACCTGGGGCAATTCTATCTGTTAAATAAATTAATGAAATATTCCATTTTTTAGCATATAAAACAGACGCAATAATAACACCTAAAAAGCCACCATGAAATGACATTCCCCCATTCCAAACTGCTAAAATTTCTTGTGGGTTGGCTAAAAAGAATGCTGGGTTATAAAATAAAACATAGCCTAAACGACCACCTAAAATAATACCTAAAACAGCATATGAGAATAAGCCATCGATGTGTTTTTCATTAATTGGAGTATTTTTGTGAATTCTGCATAGTTTTTGAGAAATATAAGATGCTAGTAAAATACCAACTGCATATGAAATACCATACCAGTGTACTGGAAAGTCTAAAATTGTGAATGCAATAGGGTCAATATTAGGGAAGTTTATCATATTTTTTAATCACTTTTTTGTTTTGACATTTAAAACTAAGGGCATTATACTATTTATAATATAGTATCTAGGTAGATTATACTAAACTTTACTTATAAAATCTAGATAAAACAAGAATAAAAAGGCTTTTGTTTTGAAAAAAATACTAACAATTTTAACAATTTTAGCTTACAGTTTACAGGCATCTGCATATGAAGGTGGCCTTCAAGGAACATTTACTCATAATATTGAAGCTCAAGAGCTAGAAAATAGAGTTGAATACGCATACTTGCTTGAGCAGTATGAAACTAAAAAAGCATACTCAGAAGGCCTAGTTAAATGTTCATTAAAAAATAAATATTATATTCCAACACATGGTTCAGCAGATGCAGACGGTTGTTTTGATGTAATCGGTTATTTAAATAATAAAGGTTTATTAGGTGCAAAGTCTACGGTTGCCGGTACTAAAAACTATACAAATGCAGCTATATCAGCAACAGCAAATGGCACAGGCTCAATTTTAATGGATTATCATTGTGATCAACTATATTCAGGTTCAAGAGCTATGAGAAAAGGCGACTTAATTTATGTTGCAGGATCTTCAGTTTTAAATGGCTCTGCTGCAATTGCTGTGCTTGATGATGTTGTTACAGTTAAAAATTCAAATCATAAAGTATTTACTGATACAGCAGATAATGTAACAGTTGATGTAGCAGGTTCGTATGGTAATTTAAGCTGTAAAAACTATACTAGCACATCTACAAACCGTTTAGGTTTACATGCAAATGGTAGCCAAAGGCATATGTCTACTAAGTCATGTAATTCAAACCTTAAAGTTATTTGTGTATTTAACTAGTTTAAGAAAGTAAAGTAATGACAAAGTATATTTTAATTTTAGCATCATTATTATTATCAGTTAATGCAAATGCTGCTGGTAATACTGGTTCGGCAATAGCTCCACCAACATATGCAGGTTATATTGTTGAAAAGGGTGATTTAGGCTGGACGTCAAAATCTACATATAAATCTAGATTTTCATTTGCAATGCCATTAGGTGCCAATGCTTTATGTGATGATGAGTTTCCAGGTTCTAGAGCTGCATATTATGATGATTTTAAATATGTTTATAACTCTCTTCCTAGTGCTGACAATTATATTGTTATTGATGCAATAAAAAACCATTATGACCATAGTGGTAACAAAGTTGTTGTTTTAAAAGATGGACAAACTATTACAAAAACTGCACTTACATCGCAGTATTATTGTGATTGGTACACATCAACTTCATCAAGTAGAAAAACAATAGTGTTGAAAAAATCTACTGGTGGTTTAGCAGAGCAAACTTGTAACTTAGATGTTAGATTGGTTTGTGTAAGAGATTAAAAAAAGCTCTCGATTGAGAGCTTTTTTTATTTGATTAATTTAACACCAGGCTGTGCCTTGTTTGTTGTAATAGATGTTTTAATATTGTTAACTTCTTGAGTTAAAGTTGCTTCAATATGTTTTGGAACAGCAATATCATATAGGTCTTCAACTATTCTGGCGCTTATATTTTCAAGGTTAAACTTTTCAGACTTTAACAGTTCTTGAATATACTTTGGAATTGAAGTTTGCACAATTTTGTATTTGTCAGGTATATAAACAAACTTTAAGAATGTTTTTTCATTTGTTAACTCAAAAGATAACTCAACACAAATAGATGTGTTTCTTGTTGTATGTGTTAGCTTTTCAGCTAAAATGTTATCTTTAAT